>NZ_JBPLBA010000056.1:0-5461 GCF_054039375.1 Desulfomarina sp.
TTTGCCGCAGTTCCGGTTTCTGCTGCCCTGACCGCATTCCAGATTTTTGCAGCCATGTTCCGCTCAGTAGAACCGTCCGCCCGGGGGATGACCCATACTCAATAGGAGCCAAAGCACAACTGTTCACGGTTGACGTGTGGATAAGAACCATTGAATATCTGGTGGAAAATTGTCTTCTTGATTTCTTGTTTGTATGACGGTGACAATTCAGAAGTAATAGTAATTACTCACAGGTACCCCAGCTTTTCACGGTCTCTTTTATCCGCATAGTAGGCTATAGCGAACAAAAGAGCCTGCAAAAATCTGCGGCACCTGTGAGCAATTACAGTTCAGAGGTAATAAAATCACATATTTGCTACCCCTGTGAGTAGTTGCAAGTAATAAAAACATACGGCCACCTTGAAAAATTGGTTTTTCGCCCGATCTCTGTGTTACAGCGAAAAGAAAAATGCCCACATATGACCAATATGCTGCGCTTTTTATTTTGACTGTTCCCTGATCCTGAACGAAAAATCTAATTTTCCAAGGCACCCATACAGTTTTCAATCCTGTGAGTAGTTACAATAGGAGGATGTCGTGATTGCAGTTCTGCTGATCTTTTTTTTCTTTATTCTTATCGGTCTTCCCATCGGGGTGACTCTCGGGGTTGCAGGAATAGCCGGGCTGGTTCAGATCGGGGGAGACAATTTCCTTATGATGGCACCCAAACGTTATTTTGAGGGATTGGATCTGTTCACCTTTATGGCCATGCCCTTTTTTATTCTGGCGGGAGAGATCATGAACCGTTCCGGTATTACAGAAAAGCTGGCTGATTTTGCCAACGCCCTTGTGGGATATCTGCGGGGAGGGCTTGCCCATTCCAATATGATAGCTTCGGTCCTTTTTGCCGGTATGACCGGCGCCGCGGTGGCTGATACCGCGGCGTTCGGTAATACCCTGGTGCCGGCCATGGTTAAACAGGGATATACCCGGCCGTTTTCCTGTGCAGTAACCGTTGCCGGCTCGATTATCGGCCCCACGATTCCGCCATCAAATCTTATGGTAATTTACGGTTCACTCATGGGGGTTTCCATCGCCGGTCTTTTTGCCGCCGGTATTGTCCCGGGTCTGCTCATCTGCGCTTTGTGCATGTGCGTGATCGCCCTGCTGGGCAGAAGGCTCAACCTGCCGAAAAGTAAAGAACAGTTCAGTTTACTACGGATTTTCCGGGCGTTTAAATCCAGTTTCCTGGCCATTCTCATGCCGGGGATTATTCTGGGAGGTATTCTTTTCGGTATTGTGACGCCCACCGAGGCCGCAGCGATTGCGGTCTTTTACGCACTGTTCATTGGTGTGGTGGTCTATCGTGCTCTGAGCTTTAATGATATCGTGGAAATGCTTATCCGCACGGCCAGAATTACCGGTATTGTTTTTCTCATAATAGCAAGTGCCTCTATTTTGAGCTGGTGGATGACTTTCATGCAGATCCCGCAGAAAATTGCCGCATTTTTCCTGTTTCTCTCCAGTAATCCGAATGTCATTATTACGTTGATACTCTGTTTGCTTCTGGTGGTGGGCATGTTTATGGATATCAATGCCGCCCTGATCATACTGGCTCCTGTGCTGGGGCCGCTGACCAAGACCATCGGCATGGATCCGGTACATGCCGGTATAATGATCGTGCTGGCATTGAATATATCATTGATGACACCGCCGGTGGGGGCCTGCCTGTTTGTCATGTCGTCGGTTACCGGAGAACGAATCGAAAAAATCAGCATGTCCCTGATTCCGTTTCTGGTGGTGGAAATCGCCATTCTCTTTCTTGTTGCATTCTGGGATGAGATGACGCTGTTCATTCCGAGACTGCTTATGTAGCGTAATTACTCACAGGTACCCCCAGCTTTTCACGGTCACTTTTGTCCGCATAGGTAGGCTATAGCGAAGAAGAGCCTGCAAAAATCTGCGGCACCTGTGAGCAATTACAGTTCAGAGGTAATAAACTCACAGAATTGCTACCCCCTGTGACCAATTACTATGTAGCGTGTCCGGAAACAATTCATGATCCGGGTCGGGGAGAGGTCAGCAGTGCCGATCGGTCAATGAATGAGACTACAAAAGGCAACAAGGTTGCCAAAATGGAGGAGGTTAAGATGAAAGCTGTTAAAGTGCTATCCGTTGTTTTCATAGCAGTCCTGTTTTCAATTATGACAGTTGCAGGTTCAGCCCTGGCGGCTAAAACCATCAAACTGCACCATCTTAATAAGGATGATCCGTTTGACAATCCCACCGGTGCAATGGCCACTGTGTTTAAAAGCCTTGTGGAAGCAGGAACCAACGGTTCCGTTTTGGTAAAAACCTTTCCAAGCGGTCAGTTGGGTAAGGATAAGGATGCCCTCCAGCAGGTCAAAGCCGGTGTTATTGAGTCGGGTATTCATTCAGTGGGTGGTTTTGCCTCTGTCTATCCCCTGATCGGTATCCTGGATATTCCTTTTGCTTTCCCCAATATCAGCAAAACTTATGAGGTGTTTGACGGTCCTTTCGGTAAAAAACTGGCTGCAGACATTGAAAAGAGAACCGGTCTGCATGTCCTGGGATTTGGCGATTCAGGCGGCTTTTTTCAGCTGACCAACTCAAAGCATCCCATTCATTCTCCAGCCGATATGGCCGGCCTGAAGATCAGGACCATGGGACTTGATACCCATAAAGCGATTATTACAGCCATGGGTGGACAGCCTGCTGCCATTTCCTGGTCGGAGGTGTATACCGCACTGCAGACCGGTGTAGCCGATGGCCAGATGAATCCCATTCCTATCATTGCCTTTGCCAAATTTCAGGAAGTTCAGAAATATCTGACCCTCAGTGGACATCTTTTTGCGCCCTACGTCTGGACGATGAACAGTAAGTTCTGGAACAGCCTTACAGACAATGAAAAAGAAGTGGTCAGTTATGCGGCGAAATCGGCAATTGTAGCCGGACGGGGCATGGGACGTGTTATTGAGGCTTCCGACAGGGGACTGAAAGAACTTTCGAAAACCATGGAGGTCAACACTCTTACCGCCGCAGAAAAAGAGACCTTTAAAAAGGCTGCCGTGCCTGCGGTCAAGAAATTGATCGTTGAAAAATTCGGTGCCGATGGTGAGGAGCTGCTGAATGCGTTTCTTCAAGCTGTCAAATAGATCATCTGTCTTGAACCTGTAATAATCCTGAATCCTGCACAACGTAACTGCTTATGGGGGCGGCAGTTCTATGATTTTCTCATTTTCTGATATGCAGGATTCAGGAACAAACCGGCATGGCCGGACTCCATGGCTCGGCTACAGCAGACTGATGGAAATCCCAACTGCGGCGATGCGATCTTAGGCCGCGGATTTTCGGATAAAATGATTTTTCTCGGAGAATGAGGGCATGGAGTTTAATTATCGCTGCAGTGTCTGCAGCGCGACGTATGATATTGTGCCGGAGATTATGGTGTGTCCGGACTGTTCTGCTCAACAGCGACAGGATCAGCCTTTAAAGGGCATCCTTGAGGTTGAGCTGCATGGGAATATTGAACCTGGTTTTAAAATTTCTGATCTGCTTTGCGTGGAACCCCAATATTTTCCTGTCATACCTGTAGGCAATACGCCACTGTGGATACCGGTAAATATTCGGGAAAAAACGGGATTCAGGAACCTGTTTATAAAGGATGACAGTTCAAACCCCACCTCGTCCTTCAAAGACAGGGCCTCATTATTGGTTTCCGCCTTCGCCTGTAAATCCGGCATTAGTGATATCACTCTGGCTTCGACGGGCAATGCCGGTTCATCCATGGCCGGTGTAGGAGCTGCCGCGGGGCAGAGAGTAACACTGTTTCTGCCAAAAGCGGCACCCCCGGCCAAACTGGTGCAGGCTCTGCAATACGGGGCAAAGGTGTACCGGGTCAATGGCAATTACGATATGGCCTATGAAATGTCACTGGAATTTTCAAGGCAAAGGGGAGGTATCAACAGGAATACAGCCTATAATCCACTGACCATTGAAGGAAAAAAAACAGTTTCCCTGGAACTGTTCAAACAACTGGCAAAGGCCCCTGATGTCATCTTTGTGTCAGTTGGAGATGGTTGTATCCTGGCTGGTGTTTACAAGGGGTTTCGTGACCTGCTGAAAATGGGATTGATTCTTTCGATCCCGAAGATTATAGGTGTGCAAGCTGGAACTTCTGATGCCCTCAGCAGAGCTTTTCATTCGGGTATATTTGAAAATCGGCCCACATCAACGGTTGCGGATTCTATCTGTGTTGATGTGCCCCGAAACGGGATTCATGCACTTGGTCTTCTCAATCGGTTTGATGGCGAGATGGTGACTGTTTCAGATCAGGAAATTCTCGCAGCCCAGGCAGATCTTTCCGCTTCCACCGGTCTCTTTACCGAACCTGCCGGAGCTGCATCCTATGCCGGGTTTCTGAAATGCCGGCACGGACTGGATGCGGATAAAACCGTTGTTATTCTGGCCACCGGAAACGGTTTGAAAGACTGCGAGTCTGCGGCCCTGGCCGTTGAAATTCCGGAAAAAACTATAAATTCAATTGAAGAGATATTTTAACAGTAATTGCTCACCTGCCACGGATTTGTACAGGCCTTTTGACCGCTGTAACCTACCTGTGCGAACAAAAGAGACCGTGAAAAACCTGTATGGTTGTGGGTGATTATCACCTAACGTAACTACTCACAGGGGTAGCAAATATGTGATTTTATTACCTCTGAACTGTAATTGCTCACAGGTGCCGCAGATTTTTGCAGGCTCTTTTGTTCGCTATAGCCTACTATGCGGACAGAAGAGACCGTGAAAAGCTGGGGTACCTGTGAGTAATTACTCAAGTTTTTCATTGTTCTTTTTTATAGGTCTGAACCCACTCTGAGTTCAGAGTAGCTCTTGTACTTATCCTGTCCTGCATTATCATAATTCATTAGGTGATTCCAGTCACGAAAACATATCCTGATTACCGTCCAGAGGTAATAAATTTACCCCTGTGACTAATCACGACTGGAGAGGTACCCGCTTTATCAGGCCGAGTTTTGTACATGATCTGAAAACATATTGCAATATTGAGGAGACAGGAATGGCTGGTATCGGAAATATGACGAAGGTAAAAGTTTCCATTCTGGCCGGCAGTGAGGAAGAGAAGTATGATCTCGTTCCGGAGCCGGTTTCATTTGAGTTTATTTTTGGTGTCGGAAGCGAAGGATTCTGCCATTTTGAATCCCGGATGTACGGTAAAAAAGTTGGAGAATCAGTCAGATTTTCTGTCACCGCCGACGAATTGCATGAAACCTTTGCTCATCTGCGGCGTGACCTGTTTGCAAATCTTGGCCTCGCAAAAAGAAAGTACCCTCTCTTTTTTGAATTCAGTGTGGAAGAGATTGCTGCAGCCGATAATCGTGAACTTGTCCAGTCCATAGCCAGGGCCGTTGCCAGTGGTGGTTGCGGAGGAGGATGTGATTGC
>NZ_JBPLBA010000057.1:0-14999 GCF_054039375.1 Desulfomarina sp.
CTGCTGCGTGAGCTTCCAGCGGATATTGACACGATCAGTCTGCTGGAAAAATTTCTCAGTGAACAGAAAAATGTGTAACTACTCACGGAGGCAGCAATTACAGCTCAGAGATAATAGATTGCTACCCTTGTGAGTAGTTACAAAATATCTTCTAAATAACCTGATTACGTATGAAACTCAGCCTGTTATTTGTGAGTCTGGGGATGTGCCTGTTTTATCAGGCGTATTTCAAAAATCACATCAGACTGATGATAAAATGACCTGGACTGACACTTTTTCATTTGAATTCCTTCTAAATAACAAAAGTTATTTTTAAAATTGACCCGGCAACGCCCAGGTGGAACGCTTATTAATTGAAATTTCCAGTGATTTTTGACCGTAGGCTAGCCTGATAAAACAGGCACATCCACAATCTGGCTGAGTTTCATGGGTAATCAAGTTGTTGTTTTATCACCTTTGAACTGTAATTGCTCACAAGTGCCACAGATTTTTACAGGCTCTTTTGTTCGCTATAGGCTACCTGTGCGAACAAAAGAGACCGTGAAAAGCTGGGGTGCCTGCGAGTAATTACGTTACGTTTACTCAATGTTCTGGACCTGTTCACGCATTTTTTCAAGCTCGCTTTTCAGATCCACTGTGTGATGAGCGATGACGGCATCATTTATTTTCGATGCCAGCGTATTGACTTCTCTCAGAAATTCCTGGATCAGAAAATCAAGTTTCCTGCCCACGCCGCCGCCTTTCCTTAAAAAGAGCTCAAACTGCTGTATATGACAGCGCAGACGGACAATTTCTTCAGTGACATCTGTTTTATCCGCCAAGATAACAACTTCCTGGGCAAGCCTGGAGGAATCGAGCTGAACATTGTCGAGAAGCTTTTCCAGGCGCGCCCGCAGGTTTTCCTCTCTTGTGCGCAGAAGGTCAGGGATAAGAGATTCAATGGTGTCCAGAATCCCCTGGAAAACATCCAACCTCCCGAGAAGGTCATGTGCAAGGTTTTCCCCTTCCAGGTGCCGCATCGCATCACAGCTGTTCAGAGCTTCATCCAGAACATTTTCAACCACGGGCCAGATTGCCTCCGGATCTTCATTTTTCTGCTCCCGGATAAGAATGTCAGGATATGTTGCCAGAAGAGTGCTGAGACCAACCTCTTCCAGACCGAGTTCTCTGGAGAGGATCTGCAGACTCTTCCTGTATTCACGGGCAAGATTACTATCCGCCCGGACCTCTGTCAGATCGGAAAAATCGCCACTGACGCCGAAAAAAACATCCACACGCCCCCGATGATGAAATGAGGAAACTTTCTTCCGTATTTTTTCTTCCAGAGTCGTGTACCCTTTGGGCAGTTTTATCTTCAGGTCAAGATACCTGTGATTGACACAACGGATTTCCACAACCCAGACGCGACCTTTACTTTCACCTTCACCCCGGCCAAAACCGGTCATACTTTTCACATCCATATACACCTCATGCCCCATGGAATTAATGTGGGTCCTGTGAGTAATATTTAAGGCAATGTCGTTAACTTAAGCGATAAGTCCTATTCTAACCTTGTCCAATGTCGGAATGGGACTTTCCTGAACCATCTTGTTCTTAAGTCAACGACATTAATATTTCTGATTACGTATGAAACTCAGCCTGTTATTTGTGAGTCTGGGGATGTTCATGGGTAATCAAATTAATATTTGAGGATAAAACAAAAAACGATGCACATGAAAGCCATCCAATGCATCGTTTTCAGTAAAAAAATCTATGAAAATACAAAACTGAAAAATTATTTTTTCGCCATGGCTTCATTCAGTTTTTTGATAATGGCATCACTTATATCCGTTTTATCGGCAAAGTAAATCACACCGTTTTTTGAATCCAGGATAATCGTATACCCGTTTTCCTTACCAAACTTCTTGACAACTTTCTCAAGGGCCTTGAGAATCGGTTCCAGCTCCTTATCCTGCATCTGCTTCATTTCAAAACGGGCGTCATCTGTCTTGGCCTTCAATTCACGACCATTCTTTTTGAATTCCCGGATTTTTTCAGCTTTTTTTTCCTCACTCCAGGCAGAACTTTTTTTCTTTATTTCCGCCTGCAGAGCCCGCAGGGCGTTTTCCTCTTCCTTGAACTTGGCCTGAAGTTCCTTCATTTTTTTTTCAAAACGAATTTTGGCCGCTTTGCCTGCACTGCACTCAATAATTATTTTCTGGACATTCATCACTCCTATCTTCACATCAGCACTGAAACTGTTTTGCACTGTAAAGCTGATGACTGCAAAAAAGGCAAGAAACATTGTTAATTTGCGCAGAACCATATTCGTCTCCAAAATAAATGAGAAAGCCTCCTTCGGGAGGAGACTCGGAAAAATCCATCAAGCAACTCAGAAAAACAGTTGCAATTACGGACGGTGTTAATACTTAAGTATTGTTAATATCTCTGAAATGCCACGCCACAGGTGCAGCGGATATAAGGTAGTTAGTGTCTGTCCAGAAATGAGGTTTTTTATTCGAGATCGAGGCGCACGGGAAATTTTACCACAGGCATATATTTGATATCGGAGTCTACGCTTACCTCCGAGGATAAAATTTTTCGGGCAACGCAGATATCGGGCAAAAAGACCAACTATGGACAGGCACTAGTTACAGTTTAAACAGGCATATCCTCCCTCATGAAACGATCACGGATTCAGGATAAATAAATTTTTTATTGAACAACTACAAAATCGTCTCTTCTGTTCTGGGACCATGACAACTCATCATGACCGTGGAGCAGCATTCTCTCTTCGCCGTAAGACACAGTGCTCAGTCGTGACTCATCCACCCCGAGATTAACAAGGTATTTTTTTGCACTCAGGGCCCTGCGTTCTCCAAGGGCCATATTATATTCGTTCGTACCACGCGGATCACAATTGCCTTCAATACGGATGTTCATATCCGTTTTTTTAATAAATTCGGCATTCACCTCAATCCGCGGTACCTGGTCTGCCTTGATTTCCGATGAATCAAAATTGAAGTAGACCGGCAACATTCCTTCGGTTGTGCGACCTTCACTGATTCCCAAAGGCTTGGAATCCAGTGACTCTTCAGCACCCAGAGCCTCGCTGTTGGTTTCCACTGCCACACCTTCATCCGTGTCAGTTTTTTTGCCACAACCCGAAAGAACCATGACGGAAACACATATTAAGGCCAGCAACAGAATTTTTACGCTTTTTAACATAGTCAAAACCTCCAGAATTACCTATATTATTGATATGAAAATTATTCAGGCTCAGGGAATGAAACTGCACTTCCACTCTTAATTTTCATGCTTTACTTATGCCCGGAAAATCCCCCTGAATCAGGGGCACAAATCTACTTTTTGGTTCAGCCGGATCACAGCTGCTGACGAAAAGACCAAAGGTATGAGTCAAAAACAGTCAGACAAACAGATATCTTTGAGTCAATTGGATATATATAAAGGAAAGAACACCAAATTCAACTTTTTTTTTCGATGTACCACTATTCTTTTATAAAAGCTACAGACTATTTGGATTTTCTCCAACTAAGAAGTCGGAAAAGGGTAAAATTTTCACTCAGGAAGAGGCCGGGAGAAAATATTCATCCTCAATAGGTTCACTTTCCGCTAGTGATATTTATTCTTTCAGATTATAAAACGGTGGTATTGGTTTTCAGTAGTTTTTGCAATTAACAGGTTTCATGCTTTTTCCCTTAACAGATGAGACCTTCTCGGGGAGAGTTCAATGGCTAAAGTAAATATCAGTCCCAATAGAACCACAGATAAAACGATTCGAAAAATTGACCGGAAACGTGAGCAGGAACGGAGGAAAATGTTCCATCTTGCCAAGGATCATGCCCCGGAATTTGCCGCAAAACTTACCCAGCGGATCATTGACAGAAAAATTATCGAGACCACTTCCGTGGACGCCATACGGGAAGCATTTGAAAAACAGCTCAACTCTCTGGGTTATATTGACGAGTTTGAGTTGCAGATGAAAATCGCACCCATCCGCACCATTGCCCAGGATCCGAATGTGGTCAGTCTCTATTTTACCCAGTATATAATCGAAGACCTGATCAACAATCCTGCTATCCAGGATATCTTCGGTGATGACCTTGATATTTACCGGGTTGTCGACTCCGTGTTCAGAGTGTTGAGACCCTGATGATCAAGCCATCGGCCCAGCCAGTCCTGCTCATTGCCGATTCTGCCGGAATTATTACCGACTTCCCTGAACTGGAAGCGGTGGGCATGAGTAATGGCCACTTTGAAAAACCGGCCCTTGAGGATTATATTCCCCTGCCGGAAGGCAGTGAACTCTTTGGTCTGCCAGGACGATTGCCGGTTGGCTGGGACCCGGTTGAACATGAACCTGTTCTCCTTGAAGAAGATCCCGACAGACCAAAAGAGACCATCCGGGCCGTGGCTGCATTCATGGCTCCTGCCCACACCGCCGTATACACCAGCAGCTTCCAGACCCTGGATAAGGCACCTGTCCTGCCACTCTTTGCCTATACCGCAGTTGGCTGGCAGGATGACCGTTTCTGGGTAACTGCTTTCAGAAGTGATCCGGACAGGAGGCAGGATTTTGACCAGTTCAGCATGCATGGGGTTGAACAACAGACCAGAAAAAAACTGAAACAGTACAGAAACAACCGACTGGTCCAGCATCTCGGCAAATGCTGCCTCACCTATGGCTGTCCTGCTGCGCGTAATTTTTTTCTCGGTCGCTGGGAGGCACCTCTGCCCACCTCTCCTGAATGCAATGCCCGATGCCTTGGGTGCATCTCCCTTCAGCCGTCAGGATGCTGTCCTGCAACCCAGGACAGAATTACCTTTATTCCCTCTCCCGAAGAAATAGCCGAAATGGCAGTACCACATCTGCAGACCGCTGAAAATCCGATTGTCAGCTTTGGTCAGGGTTGTGAAGGTGAGCCCCTGCTGCAGGCAGATGTCCTGCAAGAGGCCATTACCCAGATCAGGCGTAAGACCGACAAAGGCACAATCAACCTCAACTCAAACTCCAGCAGGCCAGGAGTCGTTGCCCAACTTGCCGATGCCGGTCTGGACAGCATAAGGGTCAGCCTGAACTCCACTGTCGAAGATTATTACACCCGCTATTACAGACCGAAAGGATACAGCTTTACCGACGTAAAAAAATCAATTGATATCATGAAAGAAAGCGGCAGGTTTGTCTCTCTCAACTACTTCATCCTGCCCGGTTTCACCGATTCGGAAAGAGAATTTATCTCCCTGTGCCGGTTTATTGAATCCCATTCCCCCGATTTTATCCAGCTGCGTAACCTCAATATGGATCCGGAATACTATCTCAAGGCCCTGCGTTTTCCTCAAGAATCTCAATCATTGGGCATGAGAACCTGGCTGAAAGAGCTGAAGGCACGGTTCCCTTTGCTTCGTTTCGGCTATTTTAATCCCCAGGTAAACACTCCTGACGATTTTTCTTGAATTTTCATGTAATATTCTCTATGGTAAATATATTGATAAATTTTCTCAAAAACTTTTAGAGGCACTGATTTGATTATGGAAGATTTGCCAAATATGCGTCTAACAACGCAGCGACAGATTATTTTGGAAGAACTGGGCAAGGTTACCTCACATCCTACCGCCAATGAAGTATACGATATGGTCAGGAAGAGACTTCCCCGTATCGGTTTGGGAACGGTCTACAGGAATCTTGAATTAATGGCCGAGAGTGGTATCATTTTAAAACTTGAGGTGGGAGGCACCCAGAAAAGATTCGATGCAACAGTCACTCCTCATTACCATATCCGGTGCAGTAGCTGTGGCAAAGTTGATGACATAGATATGGACGTGCAGCAGGAAATTAACGAAGCTGCAGCAAAAACATGCAACTACAAAATCCTGGGGCAC
The DNA here is from genome assembly GCF_054039375.1 of Desulfomarina sp. Classification (NCBI taxonomy): domain Bacteria; kingdom Pseudomonadati; phylum Thermodesulfobacteriota; class Desulfobulbia; order Desulfobulbales; family Desulfobulbaceae; genus Desulfomarina; species Desulfomarina sp. The sequence goes on from NZ_JBPLBA010000057.1 coordinate 5,881, forward strand.
CATATTGAATTTTCAGGAATCTGCAGCGAATGCCTTGAAAAAAAGGGAGAAAAACTGCTGAATTGATCTCCTGACAGCAGCACTCCTTTTTTTACCCTTTTCTTCTGGATCCGTGAAGGCTTCGGGTAATTGGTCACAGGTGCCACAGATTTTTACGGGCTCTTTTGTTCACTACAGCTTATCTGTGCGGACAAAAGAGACCGGGAAAAGCCGGGGAGCCTGTGAATAATTACGGTTTCGTGATTGTTATTTGATGTAACCATTCACCGATTCAGCCACTGTTCCCCTGAAAATCTTTCTTTTTCCGGGATATCAAATCCGGCCTGCGATGGAATGACTTGTCCGGCATATTGTTCAGATCAGCCCCTCACAGGCAGGAATTTTTAAAAATCCTTCAGTTAAAAACCACCCGGCAGAATCGTCGTTTACCGACCTTCAGCAATGGCGTTCCTTCCGGAACCACCATCTTGTTCACATCCGTAATTTTTCCCCCGTCTATGGAGACCGCATTCTGTTTGATCATCCGCCTTCCCTCTGACGTCGATTTGACAAGCCCCGTATCCACAAGAAGCTGAGGCAGCCACACAGGCTCTGGTACGGAACAGGTAAATTCTTCAATCTCGTCAGGAATTCCACCTTTCTTAAAGACCTTTTCAAAATTTTCTTCTGCGGCAAGTGCCGCCTCGGATGAATGAAAACGGCCAGTCAACTCCCGGGCCAGTTGTTTCTTGACCTCTTTTGGATGGAGTGTCCCGTCCTTCACTTTGGTTGCCAGTTCTTGAATATCACTGCTGTCCAGATCGCTGAGCAGTTCATAGTAACGAAACATCAGGTCATCGGAAACAGAAAGGACTTTGCCGTAAATATTGTCGGCAGATTCAGTAATACCAATATAGTTACCGAGTGATTTTGACATCTTGTTGACACCGTCAAGACCTTCAAGAAGCGGCATGGTAAGAACGATCTGCGGTTCCTGTCCACGGGAGCGCTGGAGGTCCCTGCCCATGAGCAGATTGAACAGTTGATCCGTCCCCCCAAGCTCAACATCCGCCTCCATGGCCACAGAATCATATCCCTGGATAAGAGGATAGAGAAACTCATGAATGGAGATGGGTTTCCCACTGTCAAATCTCTTTTTGAAATCATCCCGCTCAAGCATTCTGGCCACTGTCAACTGAGAGGCAAGCTTGATCATATCGTAAGAAGTGAGTTTTCCAAGCCAGGTGCTGTTAAAAACAACCCGCGTTTTTTCCGGATCAAGAATTTTAAACACCTGGCTTTTATAGCTCTCGGCATTTTCCGCAACCTGCTCCACAGTCAGCGCCTTTCTTGTATCGGACTTACCGGTGGGATCACCGATCATTCCGGTAAAATCACCAATCAGAAAATAAATATCATGCCCCAGATCCTGGAAATGCTTCAATTTCTGCAAAAGAACTGTGTGACCAAGGTGCAGATCGGGAGCCGTAGGGTCAAAACCGGCCTTAACCTTCAACGGTACACCTGTCTCTTCTGACTTCTTCAGTTTCCTGATGAGTTCTTCACGGGATATACAATCCACTGCTCCCCGCTCTATCAGTTCCAGCTGCTTTTCTATCGAAACCATTTCCAAACCTGTTTAAATACGTTTTTTATTGCCTAGCGGGCATATTCTACAGCCCGCGTTTCCCGAATGACAGTGATTCGAATCTGGCCGGGATAGGTCAATTTATCCTCAATGGATTTAGCAATATCCTGACTGAGCAGAGTAGCCTCCTCATCCTTTACCTTATTCGAATCAACTATAATTCTCAGGTCACGGCCAGCCTGGATAGCGTACGATTTTTCCACACCCTCGTATCCATTTGCAATGGCCTCAAGATCTTCAAGCCGCTTGACATAGCTCTCAAGCATCTCTTTTCTGGCCCCGGGGCGAGCACCCGACAGCGCATCTGCAGACTGCACCAGCACATCTATAACACTCTGGGGAGGCTGATCCTCATGGTGGGCACCGATGGCATACACCACTTCTTCCGCCTCACCATACTTCTTGGCCAGGTCCCGTCCGATTATGGCGTGGGATCCTTCAACCTCATGATCAACAGCCTTACCAATATCATGAAGAAGACCGGCACGTTTGGCAATCTTTACATCGACACCCAGTTCAGAGGCCATGATACCGCAGAGAAAAGAGACTTCCAGGGAATGCTGCAGAACATTCTGGCCATAACTTGTTCTGTATTTCAGGCGACCAAGCAGGTTCATCAGTTCCACATGAACACCATGAACACCCACATCAAAGGTCGACTGTTCTCCGGCTTCCCGCATAGTTACCTCAAGTTCCCTGGTAACCTTCTCCACAACTTCTTCTATTCGCCCCGGATGAATCCTGCCGTCATTGATAAGCTGCAACAGTGCCAGACGGGCAACCTCACGGCGTACAGGATTAAAACCGGAAAGTATAACCGCCTCCGGGGTATCATCTATGATGATGTCAATTCCGGTTGCAGCTTCAATGGCCCGGATATTTCGTCCCTCCCGGCCGATTATCCGGCCCTTCATTTCATCGCTAGGCAGGGGAACAACCGAAACGGTCCGGTCAGCCACGTAATCCCCGGCATACCTGGATATAGCAAGAGCCAGAATATTCTTTCCTTTCCGGTCCGCCTCTACTTTCATCTCATTTTCTATCCTGGCGAGCCGTTTGGCTGCATCCATCCTTGCCTCACTCTCCAGCGAATCCATCAGAAGTTTTTTCGCTTCCTCCTGACTGATGCCTGCAAGACGGGACAATTCATATCGCTGCTTGCCTATAAGATTATCAATTTCCTTATGTTTTTCCTGCCATTCATTCTCCAGCTGCTTCAATCGTTTTTCATTTTTATACAGTTCAAGTTGTTTTCTGTCGAAACTGTCCCACTCTCTTTTAAGACCGTCCCTTTTTCTTTTCAGCTGCCTTCTTTCGTCTTTAAGTTCATCACGGTCAGCCTGAAGTTCTTCTTCAAGCGCCTGCTTGACCTTGTATGCCGCCTCTTTACTCTGCAGTAACGCTTCTTTTTTTAACTGTTCAGCCTCGACAATAGCCGTTTCAATTATCTGCCTGCTTTGGGCTTTTATATTTTTTTCATTTCCTTCAACAACCCGTTTTCGCAGAAAAAATCCAACGACAAGGCCAGCCGCCAGACCCGCGGCAAGAAATAAATAGGGAGAATTGAACAAATCCATAAGGAAATCCTATCGTTTAAACGACTGACAGGACAGAGGAACAGCCAGAGGAACAAAAGACTAGAGCCCGGACTACTACCTGGACTTTTGAGGTGACTTCAATAAAATCCCCTCCCAGAACCAGGCAAAGGAGATACATTACACCGTCGAGGAATAAAATATTCTTTATATTTCCAGTAATTACAGAACAACGGACCAATTATCCGGTGGAAGTTCACAGTAATCCAAAAAATATAATTCCCGACACCTCACTTCAATGAATATATCCGAAAGATTATTTAAAAAAGCAACTATCGCTTTCCAATATTCTAATTTGTTCCGACAGCACCTTTCTGCTGAAGTCAATCTTGTTAAAATATAATTAACCGGAAGTTTTTATTTTCATTTTTTGCTTCTCAATGTAAGCAGAAGTCTTCCGGATCAATAAAATTACATCCACAACACATTATGTAAATAACGTAACTGCTCTTACTCACAGGTGCCACAAACTTTCACAGACTCTTTTATTCACCTTAACCTGGTTACACTGACAAAAGAAACCGTGAAAAGCTGGAGTTCCTGTGGTAATTGCGTAAAAAATATATAAACATCTTCCCCACACTGCCGTGTCACCAGGACAGTTAAACCTAAGTTAATAGGTGGGCATCCTCATAACAACGTCAGGAAATTCGCAAGCGATCTTCCTTAAGATACCAGCGGAGGTACCCTTTTCATGAGAGTTGGCTCAACAAACACTGAGGATCACCAACAGTGCAGGGAAAGACTCATATTTCATTTCTTTCCTTATGACTATAGCAGACTTTCCAGCAAACGAAAACAGTTTATCTGAAAATCAGTGGCTGAAGGTCTTTTATCCCCGGTGGGTTGCAACTCCTCACAAATGCAGCAACTCTATGTTTTGATTACCTCTCGGCATCATCTCCCGCAAGTCCTGCACCGATTTTCTCATTCAGGCGGGCTATACGCTGTTCAGAATCCTCCCTGTATTCCTTGAACTCCTGTTTCAGTTTCACGTAACGCGAAGCGATATTCAGGCATGCCAGTATGGCAATTTTACTTACTGGAAGGGTGCCGGAAGCACCGGCAGGACCTGGCTTGACAAGACTGCGGACAAGGCTGAGAATAGATTCCATCTCCTCTTCGGAGGCACCTGTATAAAAGGCATACTCCTGCCCCATGAGTTCAAACCGCACCAGCCTTTCTTTTTCCGACATTCCGGCTCAGCCCCCGTCATTTTTCCCGGTATTGAAACCAGGTCTTACTCTTCAGAAGAAGAGGTACCCATGGAAAACAGATTATGCTGCACCCTTCCCTCCTCATCCTCAGCAACTGAAGAATTTTCGCCTGTTTCATGGGGTACGACACCAGACTCTTCTCCGGTCCTTTCCTCCGGGGTGAAATCTTCATCTTCCCCCGACGGCTCCTGTTCTGTGACTACGTCCTCACCAAGATTCCGCTCCCATTCCTCAATCTGGGCCACGAGTCGATTAACCCTCAGGCTGATCTCATTTCTCTCGATATCACTGGAAGAAAGATTTGAACGAAGATTTTGAATTTCCTTATCGCGTTCAACCAGTTCTCCCTGCAATTTCCTGTTCTCCTCACGCAGTCCCGTAAAACGGACCAGCAGATTCTCCACAAACTGTTCAAGACGCTGAAGTTCACTTTCCTGTTCCATAATACAACCCCCTTTATTCTCTTGCGGTAATTGCTGTATCCTGGTAACTGCTCACAGAGTTGCTACCCCTGTGACCAATTACGTATTCTGCCGTTTCAAGTAGAAAAAGAAACAGACAACAATGTACCTTTCGGAATCATTATAAATATTTTCAACAGTGAAACTCAATCTGTTTCAAGGTGACCTCGAGATATGCCCGGAAAAGAAAACCTATCCATCGTGCGCGGGCATCAGACTGAGTTGAATTTATTACGATCAGAAAAACCGTGTCAGAGTATACCATGGCATGTAACTGATCACGAGGTTTTTAACGGCCCGTTTTTTTTAACACCTGAATCCTGAACTTCAGACCCGGGAATATTTCCAGTCCAATGGCCGCCCGTTATCGTAAGGCATATAACCGTGGAACACCCGTGGATCATCATCAAAAACCAGAGGTAGAAAAAACCTGTCCCCTTCCCACATTGGAAGATCCAGGATATCCGCGACATTAACCCAGCGGAGATCCCCTTCTTCGTTGGTCATCTTCGGAGTGCCCAGGAAACTGTCTACCCTGTAGATAAAACCAAACCAGTTTTCCCCCTTCGGACCAAAACCCGTCCAGTTGATGGTTCCCCGCAGCACAACATCTTCACAAATGATACCGGCTTCTTCCTGAATTTCCCGAAGCAGACAGGTATGAATATCCTCTTCCGGCAACATCTTGCCTCCCAGGCCATTATATTTCCCGAGATGCTGGTCATCCTCTCTTTTATTGCGATGAACCATCAGCGTCTGCCGACCATCGGGAGACATTATATAACCAAGAGACGCAACTATAGGAGTATACATGTTATTTAAATACCTTCCTTTCGACCTGTTGAGGGTGACCTTGAAAAAGTTGAGAAAAAATGACAATTGCAAATTTCAGGTGACATGCTATCATCATTTAAGGGCATTGTTAAATCCCACCCATGAAAATCATTTTCCGGTCAATGAACAATTAAAAAAGTTCCTCAGAGATTGTAAATCTATCCTGATTGCACATGAAATACACCTGATAAAACAGGTACATCTCCAGGCTCACAGGTTGCAGACTGGGTTTTTGTATGTAATTAATTAATTTTTTCAAAAGTGACCATTTTGGCTTTTTTTCGGACATTCATTTTTTGCATAATGACACTGGCTATCTTCTGTCCCACGATTGGTTTTTCCGGCCAGATGTTCCCCCATTATCCCGAAATAAAGAAAAATATCGCCTTCTGGAAAAAAATCTATTCCACCTACTCCCTGAACGATGCAGTTATACATGACTCAGATAATTTGTCCATTATTTACGAAGTCATTCCCTTGCTCGACTCTGAACTTCCAGGAGCTGACCGTTTAAACAGGCTCACCCGCAAACAGGCCCTGAGCCATTACTCACGTCTATTGAGAAAAATCGCAAAAAAAAGAAGAGCCACCTCCCCGCGGGAAAAAAAAATCCTTGCCCTTTTCAGGGGTCCCCATAAATTCAGGGTAATGGCAAAAGCTGCAGACAATGTTCGTATACAGACTGGACAGCGTGAACGTTTTCTCCAGGGTGTAATCAGGGCCGGTGCCTACATGGAAGAGATGAAAAGAATATTCCGTACCATGAAACTGCCGGAGGAACTCGCCTATATTCCCCATGTCGAATCGTCGTTCAACACCAGGGCTTATTCAAAATTCGGGGCGGCCGGCATGTGGCAGTTCACCCGGGGCACCGGCAGACAGTATCTTGCTGTCAATTATACAATCGATGAACGACTGGACCCCATTCTCTCAACAAAGGCTGCAGCCCGTTACCTGAAAAACAGTTACCTGACTCTGGGTAACTGGCCCCTGGCCATAACGTCCTATAACTATGGACTGGCCGGCATGGTCAGGGCTGTGTCTGCAAAGGGGAGTTATCAGAAGATTTTTTCCGGATATGACAGCGGCCATTTTAAATTCGCCTCAAAAAATTTCTACTCAGAATTTCTTGCTGCTCTGGAAGTTGCTGAAAAACTGGAAAAAACCACCCGTATCCGGAAGAAACGATATCCACCAACCCGGTACCTCAAACTCAGAGGATTCATTCATATTGACAGGATCAGAAGCCATTTTCACCTCAGCCATGCAAGAATAAAAGCTCTCAATCCAGCCCTGCGTCCTCCCATTTTCACCGGAGAAAAATTCATCCCAAAGGGATACCCGCTCAGGTTGCCGGACACAAAAAATATCAGAAAAGCAATCGCCTCCCTGCCGTCTGCCTATTTTAAGAAAAAACAGCGACGCTCTTCCTTTCACCTTGTCCGCAGAGGTGACACAGCCGGTTCAATCGCCAGACTCCACGGAATTTCACTGAAGAAACTGATCAAGGCCAACAACCTTGACCGTTACGCCACAATCTATATCAAACAGAAACTGAGAATCCCCCAACCTGGACCGCCTCCTCTTTCAGAGAAAAAGAGCAGGAAAAAGAAGAAAAGAAAACAGGTTCTCACTTCGGATGGACCCGACTCTGTCCCTCTTTTGACCGCAAAGAAAAAAAACAGACCGACAGCAAGGCAAAATTTTACTGCACCAACAAACAACAGCTGAGGAGAATGATGGACCTTAACAAGACATTGAAAGAACTGAAAAACAGACCTGATTTCACGGACAACGTGGGAATGATCCTGATTCACAACGGTACAGTACGCAACTGGTCCCGCAGTGACCGGGCAAAGGTCAGCGCATTGAAAGTAACCCCGGATTTAGAAAAAATTGAAACCCTCCGTCAGGAATATCTTCAATCTGAAGGTATTTTTGATATAATAATTGAAGCATATTCAGGAACATTTCAACCGGGTGACGATCTGCTCTATATTATCGTCGCCGGTGATATCCGGGAAAATATCAAACCTGTACTGGCAGAACTGCTCGACCGGGTGAAGGCGGAAGCCGTAACAAAACAGGAAATAATGGCATAAGGAGTGCGGCGCCTGTGAGCAATTACAGTTCAAAGGTAATAAAATCACAGAGTTACTACCCCTGTGTCCAATTACAAGGATTTCATGTCAACAGCAAACAGTTTTATTGATAAATTTACAGATATTCAACCTCTTCCCCATGTGGTAACAACCCTGTCGGCACTTATCGCGGACAGCGAGTCAACCATCAAGGATTTTGAGGAAGTGATCAAAATGGATCCGATCCTGGTGACCAGGCTGTTACGCCTGGTCAACAGCCCCTATTACGGACTGGCCCAGAAAGTAGACTCCATAGGACGAGCTGTAGCCTTCATCGGCATGAAAAACCTCCACAACCTGGCCGTGACCGATGCTCTGAAAACCATTTTTGACGAGCCGCCCGAAAATACCGCTGTTTTTTCAAAAAAAAGGTTATGGATGCATTCCGCCGTCGTTTCCATCTGTTCAAAAATGGTGGCCGAACGCATCTTCGGTGTCAACGGTGATGACGCCTATCTTTGTGGTATTCTTCATGATTTTGGTCTTCTGGTGGAAGAACAGGTGGAAAAGGAAAAATTCCACGCTATCTGTTCCACCTGCACTTCCACACGTGTCCTGGTCGAACTGGAAAGACAGCACTTCGGCACGGATCACTGCGAAATCGGTTATTTCATGAGTCTTGACTGGAATATGCCGGAAAATACGGTGGCAGCGATCAGAAATCATCACACAATCATGGAAGACGTAGACCCGGCCAGCCTTACGGGAATAATACAAATTTCCGAGTTCATCGCCGACAGGCTGCAGTTTTCAACCCTTCCCGATATCGAAACAGTTATTTCACCTCCTCTTCTTGAACACCTCAAGGAGAATATGGATGAATACTCTGTACTTATGGAAGACCTGCCGACGGAAATTGAAAACGCCCAGTCAATTTACGGCTAAACCGGCATGACCGGACTCCATGGCACAGTCACAAAAAGCTGATGAAAAGCCCTACTGCGGCGATTCTACCGTCAGGTGCGGATTTTCAGATAAACTGAGGATAAAATGACTGATTTCTCAAACCTGTTTAAAAAGGAAAATTCAGAAAAGGAAGAGTTACAGGAACTCCTGGTTCATCTGGAAAACAATCTTCCCGGTATATCAGTCATTGCCATCCCCGACGATCAGAAAACATCAACCGGCAGACCGCCCGTTCTTCCGAGAAAAAGCTCCTTTCAAAAAAAAATAACAAAATACCTGCCTGCTCTGAAAACCACCCTCTGCTTTGACACTGGAGAAAACTTTTCTGAAAAAAAAGT
>NZ_JBPLBA010000058.1:0-7502 GCF_054039375.1 Desulfomarina sp.
ACATACGCCCTCTTGTGCTGGGTTATGAACATATTTTCCATCTTCCCGAACTGCCGCCGATCCATAAAGACCCCTTTGACCGGATGCTCATCTGTCAGGCCATTGAACACGGCCTGACCATCCTGACGCCGGATGCACATATTCATCAATATCCGGTGAAAACCCTATGGTAGAGGCCATTCACCGTGAAGCCAGCGAGTTGACGATCAGGCTGATCAGTTCCGTGGCCTCGCCCATTTACCATCATCAGATTGATAGAGAAGCAATTTTCCCTGGTCAGTCATCGCTGTTCTTTCCAATTACACGCTCCCTGGTCCTGGCCCGCTGCCTGGCATGGGCATCATCAACCAGTTTCAAGGTTTCCTGCCAGGCCTCCATGCAGAAACCGATGAACGGCTGTAGTTTGTCCTGATGCGGAACAAGTTCATCCCCTGCCCTGATCTGCCCGGCAAGATGATGATAGGCGGCCAGCAGATCAATATACTGTTTGCGTTTCTCCCCTGGGATAATGATCGGTGGCAGTCCAGCCTTCAGAACCGGCAGATTGGCGACAAGCCGGGCCATCCTGCCGTTGCCGTCGCAAAACGGATGGATACGGACAAAGGCTACATGTAAGTACGCATGGGCTCGCCCAGCCTTGTCCCTGTCTCCCGGTTCCAGGGATTTTTCAAAATTCCTGTGCAGCCTGAACCAGGCTTTCATCAACTCCGGCACATCTTCAGGCGGAGCGTATTCAAAAATAACCTGCCTGCCGTCAACAATGCCTGCCGTGGAGTTCGGTTCCCTTTTCCACTGTCCAACCGGTTTGTACACGTCAAAGACAACTTCCGTCTGTACGGCTTTGTGCAGGGCAAACAGATCATCTTCCGCCAAACTTTTTTCAGAACGGACCAGTTCATAAAGCAGATCAATGGCCCTGGCATGGCCCACCACTTCCTGATGATCCTTGAGCGACTTGCCTGCAATGGTCAACCCTTCCTGGAGGACAAAGGCGGTATCGCCCAGGGTAAGGGTATTCCCCTCGATGGCAGTTGAAGAATGGGTCCACAGGTTGCGGAGCTGGATCAGCAGGGCGTCTCGAAGGTCGGGGTCGAGCCCACGGAAAAAGGTTAGCATGGCCTGAATACCCCGTTATAACTTTTCAATACACTCTACTCCATTCGGCGTGTTGCCCACGGTTACCTCGTAGTCGGTGAAAGACCGGGCCGGGCCGTCCGAACCCTCTTTGCGTTTCACCTGCACCAGGTCAAACAGCTTGTGGGCCGGTGCGTTGCCGAGTTTGTCTGCATGCTTGAAAACAAAAAGTTTGCGGCTACTCATCACGCCCCTGGCAGCTGAACGATCGTGTTCAAACATATTGATCAGACTATCCCATAAAAGTTCGAGATCTTGCTCGCTGAAACCTGTTTTCTTGGCAAGCGGTGCGGAAACAAACCCTTTGGCCAGGTAGAGCCCGTAAGGAATTATATGTTTACGCCCCATAGTCCGTTCCTTTTCCAGATCCCTGGCATTGGTTACCGCCATACGGGTAATGGAGATTTCCTGGGCCAATGTAGGTTCAACACTAGTGGCAAAAGCGAGTTGGACCGGCCCCCGCACCTGGCCACAGTTGACTTCCGTGGTCATGACAGCACCAAAGGCCCGGATGTCATAAAAATTGGCGCACATCCAGCCGGTCACCTTTTTCGCATCTTCCACCTTTTTCGGCAGTTTCTTTTTTTCAGGCTCAAGTTCATAAGCCCGATACGCCATCTTATTGGTGTCATTCAACACCGCCTTTTCCTGGATATAGATATTGAATCCCTCAGCCCCGTTTTTTATCAGGGCGACATGATTTCTGATCTTCCGCTTGAGGCAGACATCGGTGACCAGGCCATGCCCGGTTTCAGGATCAATACGGGGCATATTGCCTGCATCCGGGTCTCCGTTGGGGTTGCCGTTTTCCACATCAAAAAGCAGCACAAATTCATAGCGGTTGGCAATAGCAGTCATTATTCATCTCCCTTGTCTTTTTTGCTGGTAAACAGGTCTTTTCTCTGGTGATAGTAACCAATCATGAACAGCCCTTGCGCCTCGGCATCGAGAGTCTTGGGAAAGCCAGCGAGTTTATCCATGATCTCTTGTATTTTTCTGTCATATCCATAGGCCCATTTTTTCTTTTCAGAGTCCTTGCGTAACTTGGCAATATGATGGGCACTGTTCTTGAGCAGCATGTGAAAAACCAGGCCTGGAATTGCCGAAGCCGATGCCAGGTACTTATCCTTGATGGTTACCCCGGTATTGGGGATTGCGTCTTCCTGGGCTTTCTCCAGCACGGCGAACAGCCTGCCCAGAACATAGGCTGTATCACGCCGTTTGTTGTCCAATGCCATTGACACCTCCTTATATCGTGTATTTCGTACAAGAAAACCCTTCAGCAAAGCTGCCCGAAAATAGGTAACCTGTCCTTCGGCCCGTATACGGTCCAAAACTACGGGCAACAGGCTTTGCGGATATGGCGCACCTGTCAGCATGGCTCTGGCCATCCCACCGGCCAGTAAAGGCAGGATATTCTCACTTTTCCCCAGGGCAGCAGTCTGGACAAGCAATCGCCACAGCGGCGGAAATTCCGGCTCGTTGTCATACTGACGAACAATGCTGATATCGGAAAAATGTTTCGATACTCTGGTCAGAAGAGTGCCCAGCCTGTTTGTCTCCCAGAACCGGATGGAAAGCCTGGCCGCGTTGGGGGAAAGGCCGAGCAGGTAAAACCGTACATCCGGGTCCAGGTCCGGCAGGATGTCAACGGCCTGTTTTCCCTGTCGGAGGGCAAGCAGCAGATCGCGTATTTTTATTGCCGTTCCCTGGTCGGCAACGGTTTCCGGTTGTTGTTCTTCCGCGGGAGGATCGAAGAGATCTGCGAAAATATCTTCAACCGGGGTTTGCCGCTCCGCCCAGAAGACCAGAGTCATATCGCCGATACGCACTTTTTGCCTGCTATCAGGGGCCAGGAGATAGTTGAGCGCGGTCGTGTAGGCAAAGGCCGCCCGCTGGCCCACCGGGGCATTGAATGATTGTTTCTTGCCGTATGATTCAAAGGACTTTTTGTTAAAGGCGACTAAAGCGCCTTTTTGCTTGGTGCCAGGTAAACCTATTTTTGAATGCAACCTGGCCAGCGGAACCTCAGCGCCTTCAATCAAACATTGACCTCTCGGTGCTTTTTTCTGCCCTGCCCGGTATTTTCCCCAGGCAATGCGAGCTGCAGGCCGATCATGGATAAAACCGGGCACACCATCAAGGCGGAAGACAAGATTTGTGCCGCTGATTTCAGACCAGTCATCCCGGTCCCGTATAAATGATGCGTGCTGATTTTCATAAAATTGCAATATTGCCTTTAAGCCAACATCATTTTCATCTACGCAAAATTTTTTAAGTTGTTCCACAAACGCCTTGTGACGGCAAACAATCCAGTCATCTCCTTTTTCTTCTTCCTTTTTATTGTCTGCACCAAGAACAAATACCGTATTATCCCATAAAAAATTTGGATCTATTTTCGTCCCTGATCGTTTTTTAACTTCCGGCACTGTCAACTTGCGTGGCCGTTTCTTCTTGCCCACCTGCTCGCGCAGATCCTCAACCTCCATCAAAGTGCCGTCAGGCGAAAGCACCAGGGCAAAGGAGATGTTTTCCCTGCTGGTTCCCTCCAAGGGAATTTCGGTGTCAGGGTCTTCAAGGAGCCGCTGGTAGTATGTATGCAATGCCTGAAGAATCATGTCCGCACCTCCGGCGAGTGAGGGCGGGGCGGAGTAACGATACCATCCTTCATCACTGCCTTGAAAAACATGGGCGTCATGTTATTTGCAAAATCAATATCAAGAAGCATATAGCCCAACTCCTTTTCCTGCCCCTGGTAAAAGGAAGCCGGTATGTGTTTTTCCAGCAATTCAAAAAAAGCAGGGAATTCACGACAACCAAGGCAAGGCTGGTGAAAAAACTGTCCCTTTTTCGCCCGCCGTTGGAACATGGCAAGATGTTTCCCTGCTGTATCCTCAGGGCCAGCCTTGTCGGTTAGTTCAAAATGGGCCTCAATGACATACTCCACGTCGCGCAAAACGGTAGAGGCACGCTGCTGCCGGTTGTCCCCGTCGTCAACGAGATAAAAGAGGGGTTTGCCGCTTCGCATGGTTGTGGATGGATTCGCCTTTGAGATTTTACCAGCCACCTCATTGCGGCGGACGTTGTCGAAGCGGATAGGCCGAATTACATGTATCCTGTCAACAATCCAGCGAATGGCCGGTTTCCAATGGATCGCCTCCAAAATTCCCCGGGCTGCCGACGGGGTCATGACATCATAGGAAACACGCTCGACCTTCATCTCCGGCCTGGTGAAACAGGCGTAATCTCCCCATACCTTTAACGTAGTTCCATAAGCCATATAATCCTCTCAATGCAAATATGAACAGGGTGGGGCCACCAATATAAAGTGGCCCTGTAAAACCCTATCCTCTACTTTCTCTGTTTCAATCCACATCCTATTTCATTGGATGACATACTTTTCCCACTAACTATGGAGGCTCCAAAACAATCTCCGCATCCAGTAGTTTTTTTCTAAAAACCGAAATTCTAAAACGTATCCGCATGCTTCTCACCTCAATAATGTTGAAGTTGGATATCAATGATAGAGAAGCAGAAAAGATCTGTCAATATTTTTTTCAGAGATAGTAGTGGATTACTTTTATCAAGTTATCAAATCATCAGCATCCCACACACCGGCCCGATCCACACACAGGCCAACCTGCTTGTCATAACTGTTTTGGTTACATAGAAGCGGAAACTCCTTGTTGTCCTTATCGATCATCTCCACACCGCCAGCCTTGTGCATAATTTCCAGGTCCTTCTTGCGTACGGAGACAGTAAATGGCTGCAGTTTCCGCAACGTGGTCCGGCTGTATTCTCCGTGGCGAAGAACCCGAATCAATTCATCGCATTCAGGTTCGCGGGCTATGATGAGGTCAACCGTATCTTCCTCGATAAATTTGAAAAGCTGTGCTGCTTCCTGGAAGGGAAAACACAAATCCTTGTCCAGTGGAGCCGGATTGAGTAGTTTCATTATATTTTTTCCATCCAGTTCCTGGACATCGTAGAGCAGCTCGAAATAGCGGCGTATCATCTCCCGTCCCAGGGGTTCTTTATCCGGCAAGGCCCGAAGAGCTTCCCGTGCTCTGGAAACACACCGCTTCAGCCACGGCATGGATGGTTCTTTTTCCGATTCAAACACAAGGACTCTGCCCAACTTACCTTGATCATTAAGCCTTCCTTCCCGGTTGCATCGCCCTGCCGCCTGGGCTATGGAATCGAGCCCGGCCATGGCCCGGAAGACAACCGGAAAATCAAGGTCAACACCTGCTTCAACAAGTGATGTGGATACAACGCGGCATACCTGCCCCTGCTGCAGACGTTTTCTGATTCTTTGCAGCACCCGCTGCCTGTGAAGTGGATACATATTTGTTGACAGATGAAACGCGGCCTCTTTATCATCCAGCAGTTCAAAAACGCTTTGTGCCTGGGGCTTTGTGGATACTATACAGAGAACCTGTTTTTCCTTGCTGAGCAGTGTTGCCAGTTCAGCATCGGTTTGCCTGCCGATAAATTCGATTTCAACTCTTTGGAACTGACGAGAATACCTTTCCGTGTCCTCTATAATCTCTCGGATATCTGGCAGGGCGTTGCGGCGAAGCGAGCTGGTGTCATCAAGGGCGGGCTGGGTCGCAGTGCAGAGAACAACACTGCACCTGTACCGGGATACCAGCTCACGCAGAGAGGCAAGACAAGGTTTGAGATATTCGGTGGGAATGGCCTGGGCCTCGTCGAGAATGATTACACTGCCGGCAATATTGTGCAGCTTACGGCAGCGCAAGGTTTTACTGGCAAACAGCGACTCGAAAAACTGGACATTTGTCGTAACGACAATAGGCAGGTCCCAATTTTCCGCAGCAAGCCGATGGCTCAAATGGAGATCATGTTCATCAGGATCATCTTCGATGAGATTGCTATGATGTTCCAGGATCACCTCTGGGCCGAAAATTTCTTTGAACACCCGGGCATTCTGTTCAATGATCGAGGTGAAAGGGATAGCATAGATAATTCGCCGCAAACCATGTTCCACCGCATGATTCAGGGCAAAGGCCATGGAAGAGAGGGTTTTGCCTCCTCCGGTGGGGACGGTGAGGGAAAAAATCCCCTGCGGCATCACGGCCTGCGAAACGCATTGCCGAAAGATTTCCCGCCGCAGTTCATTAACCCGGCTTGGTACTGCCCCTCTGATAATCTTCTGCATGTGGCAGTCAAATATTTCCCAGAGATCAGCCAACTGGAGTTTTGAAGATTGATCCGGCCGGTATCTCGCCTTGTGCGGCGAACAGAACTGTTCGGTATCAAGAAAATCCGCGTCCACCAGGCATGAAAAAATCATCCTGGTGAAGAGTGAAAGGGAAAAAGCAGCCCACTCTCTGGTCAGAGTAAAAGGCGGACGCAGTTCGTCTCCACAATAAAGGCCCGGCAACAGCCTGGCATCATCGGGGATTCAAGCATGTTGCAGCCTGTAATGAAGCTGTCCCTGCTGCCTGCCTCCATCCGGCAATTCTCCGTGATGTCCGGCTATTATATAGGACAGCAGGATGCCAAGCCTGCCGCATTGTTCTTTTGCCGTCCTGGCTCCGAATGAGGAATGATCGACACGGATATTGCTGCCCTCCAGCCTTTTCTGGAACTTGCCGGTCGCCTTGCCCGCGTCATGAAGAATGCCTGCACAGTACCCCCACCTGGCCGCCCCAAACATGCCGGCAAATTCCCTGCCACGCCAGGCCACATTCTCCAGATGAACTTGAAGAGGTTGCCACTGCTCAACCGGCGAACCTTCCAGGCTATGGGCATAAAATTTTTTCATCAGAAATATCCTGCAACCAAATAATAGGGGAACTATCGTACCAGCTGACCATGCCCGATTATCGTGTCTTGTTTTTTAATTTTGTGCATGGAACCATGGTGAAAATTAAAATTGAAAGTAACTATTCAGCGAAAAAAAATGAAAAAGCAGTAAAAAAAGACTTGACAAGGTTTTAACGACAAATTTGGAATCTCAGTACTGTTCTAAGATTTATCACATTTCATCAATCAAACCGCCACAGTGGCTGACAGGAGGTTCTTTTATTTAAAAACGTCTTGCTTGCAGTTGAAAGATATTAGACGCGATACAGCTGATTTCAGGGCGAAAAACTTCGATTTCAAAACCTGTGCTATAGTTTGTTTAAACAAACGACACAGGAATTAAAAGCGGATGAAAATCGAGAACATTGATATACAGGCCACGATAGAAAAAACGCAGTTGCTGATACGCGAAGACAAGCAATTGTCAGTGTCCACAAGATCGATGTTCGAGATTTTGATATTGATTATCACCCTGCTTGCCAATCGCTTGAATTTAAACAGCACCAACAGCAGCAAGCCGCCCTCAAGCGATCCGA
>NZ_JBPLBA010000059.1:0-19959 GCF_054039375.1 Desulfomarina sp.
TCCGCTTTTTTTACTATCTTTACTATTGGAGAACATGGAAGATGGACAATATTAATTTTGTAACTGACAGAGATCCCCACGAGAAGGAATTTCATCAGGCGGTAACTGAAGTCATCGAATCCGTAAAGCCGGTTCTGGATCAGAACCCGCTGTATCGGAATGAAAATATCATGCAGCGGATTGTTGAGCCCGAGCGGGTTATCATGTTTCGGGTTCCGTGGATGGATGATCAGAAGCAGGTCCAGGTGAACCGGGGTTTTCGAATAGAGATGAACAGCGCAATCGGTCCCTATAAAGGTGGTCTGCGCTTCCATCCTTCCGTGAACCTGTCTATTCTGAAATTCCTTGCCTTTGAACAGGTTTTCAAAAATGCACTGACCTCTCTTCCCATGGGTGGCGGAAAAGGCGGATCCGATTTTGATCCCAAGGGCAAGTCAGATACCGAGGTGATGCGTTTCTGTCAGTCGTTCATGGCTGAACTTTTTCGCCATATCGGTCCCAATACTGATGTACCTGCCGGAGATATCGGTGTTGGAGCCCGTGAAATCGGTTATCTTTTCGGGATGTATAAGAAACTGGCCAACGAATTCACCGGAGTGCTTACCGGAAAGAGTCTGAACTGGGGCGGCAGCCTGATTCGTCCCGAGGCCACGGGATATGGCAGTGTCTACTTTGCCTCGGAAATGCTCGCCACCAGGGGGGAAAACCTGGAAGGCAAGCGTTGCCTTGTATCCGGTTCCGGAAATGTTGCCCAATACACCATGGAAAAACTGCTTGACCTGGGTGCCACACCGATCACTTTCTCCGATTCTTCCGGTTATATTTATGATGAAGAGGGTGTCGACCGGGAAAAGCTGGCCCATATCATGTACCTGAAAAATGTCATGCGGGGCAGGGTCTCGGAATATGTTGAAACCTATCCGGATGCCGTATTTGTCCCTGTTGACCATGAACTGAACCACAATCCCATGTGGAAAGAGCATAAAGCCCAGTGTGCTTTCCCCAGCGCCACTCAAAATGAAATCAATGGCAGGGACGCACAGCATCTCATTGACAATGGTGTATACGTTGTCTGTGAGGGTGCCAATATGCCGACTGTCCATGAAGGAATTGAAATCTTTTTGGAAAATAAGATCCTTTATGGTCCGGGCAAAGCGGCAAATGCCGGTGGTGTCTCAGTTTCAGGTCTTGAGATGTCCCAGAACTCCATGCGGCTGAACTGGCCCAAGGATGAAGTGGACAACAGGTTGAAACACATTATGAAGAATATTCACAGGATGTGTATGGATACCGCGGAGCAGTATGGAGAGTCAGGAAATTACGTGGTTGGTGCCAATATTGCCGGCTTCGTGAAAGTTGTTGACTCCATGATTGACCAGGGTGTCGTGTAGTATTGCTGTAATCATCCCGGATTTACGTATTGCCTTTTTTCTGTAAATCCGGGATGTATCGTTAATATCGTTACTCCGTAACTGGTCACAGGGGTAGCAATCATATGATTTTATTACCTCTGCACTGTAATTGTTAACAGGTGGTGCAGATTTTTGCAGGCTCTTCTTCGCTATAGCCTACCTATGCGGACATAAGAGACCGTGAAAAGCTGGAGTACCTGTGAGTAATCACAAAATAATTGTATGCACAATCCAGCCTGGGAATACTGCTGCAACTCAAATTTATCTGAGTTCTAATCAAGTGATCCCTGAATCCTGAACCTGATTTCACTATAATTGAATGGTTCCAGCTGTCAACAGGCAAGATAATGTGCAGGTTTTAAACATCGAGGGCAAAGCAAAAATGAATCAAGCAGGGAAAACTGTTTTTTTCAGGAAAGATTATAAAGCACCTGAATATTCCATAGAAGAAATTAGTCTCAACTTTGAATTGTACAACGACAAGACAAGGGTTACAGCAAAAAGCTCTATTCGACGAAAGAAAAAGGGCAATCCATGTCCTTTGATCCTCAACGGGGAGGATCTGCAACTCATCTCTGTCAAAATTAATGGCCAGGCTCTTTCGTCCTCTGAATATAATCTGGACGATACCAGCCTGACTGTTCTCACACCACCTGCTGTTTTTGAGCTTGAAACAGTAACGGAAATTTATCCACAGGAAAACAAGGCGCTTGAAGGGTTATATCAATCCGGCCCTATCTTCTGCAGCCAGTGTGAAGCGGAAGGTTTCAGAAAAATCACCTATTACCTGGACCGGCCTGACATCCTTGCCGTGTTCACCACCAGGATTGAGGCGGATATTGAAAAATGTCCGGTCATGCTCTCTAACGGCAATCTCATTGACAAAGGATCAGTAGAAGGTAATCGCCATTTTGTGGTCTGGAAAGATCCATTTCCCAAACCCTGTTATCTCTTCGCCCTTGTTGCCGGCAGACTTTCTTTTGTCAGGGATAAGTTTATTACCCGATCCGGCCGGACTGTTGACCTGGAAATCTACGTTGAAGAAAAAAACCTGCATAAATGTGGCCACGCCATGGCCTCTCTGAAAAAGGCGATGGAATGGGATGAAAAAACCTATGGACTTGAGTACGACCTCGACACATATATGATCGTTGCCGTAGATGATTTCAATATGGGTGCCATGGAAAACAAGGGGTTGAACATTTTCAATTCAAAATATGTCCTTTCCTCACCCGAAACGGCTACTGATGAGGATTATATAGGCGTTGAAGGTGTTATCGCCCATGAATATTTCCATAACTGGACCGGCAACAGGGTTACCTGCCGGGACTGGTTTCAGCTCAGTCTGAAGGAGGGGCTAACTGTGTTCAGAGACCAGACTTTTTCTGCTGAAATGAATTCACCGACCGTACAGCGGATTAAAGATGTCCAGATCCTGAGAAATTTTCAGTTCAGAGAAGACAGCGGACCCATGGCTCATCCTGTCCGTCCTGAAACATATGAGGAAATCAATAATTTCTATACGGTTACAGTTTATAACAAGGGGGCGGAAGTAGTCAGGATGGTGGAAACACTTCTTGGAAGAGAAGGTTTTCGAAAGGGAATGAATCTCTACTTTAAGCGCCATGACGGACAGGCTGTAACCTGTGATGATTTTATTGCGGCAATGGCGGATGCCACAGGAACAGATCTTGAGCAGTTTAAAAACTGGTACTGTCAGGCGGGCACACCTGTAATTGAGGTTACATCGCACTGGGAAGCGGATTCTGGTGAATTTCACCTTACTGTCAGCCAGAACTGCCCGGATACACCGGGACAGAAGGGGAAAGACAAAAAACCTTTTCATATCCCCCTGGCCCTTGGTCTTCTGGCTGAAGATGGCAGAGATCTTTTGGGAAAAAACGGCCGCGGGACTGACATTCTGCATTTTAAAAAGAAAAAGCAGACATTTTCCTTCAGTGGAATTGCTGCAAAACCTGTTGTTTCATTTCTCAGGGATTTTTCTGCGCCTGTGGATGTGAAAACATTCCAGCAGGACGAAGAACTCGCTTTCCTGATGAAATTCGACTCCAATCTCTACAATCGCTGGGAGAGTGCGACACGACTTGCGACTTCGACCATACTGGATATTGTGAAAAAGCTGCAGAAAGGCAGTTCCATTCAATTCAATGAACTTTTTTTTGAGGCTGTGTTCCACAGTATAACAGAAAAAACAGAAAAAACAGCAGATCCGGCCCTGCTTGCCCTGGCTCTGGAGCTTCCTCCTGAAACCGCTCTGGCTCTGCAGTTGGAAAATGTTGACCCCGACTTGCTTTTCCAGGCGAGAACAATGATCAAGCGGGAACTGGCAGCTCGTTTTCAAAACGAGTTCCTGCAACTCTACAAAGATAATAAGGAGGATGATCAATACAGTATTTCTCCAGGTTCCATGGGAAAAAGGCGATTGAAGAACTGTGCCCTTTCCTACCTGATGAGCCTTGATCCAATGGAGGAAAGCTCCCTGCAACTCTGCGTGGATCAGTTTACGACCAGTGAAAACATGACCGATACTATTGCAGCCCTGCGATCAATCAGTCATCACCCGGGAACAATACGGGATTCTCTCTTTTCTGATTTTTACAGGAAATGGGAGCACGACAGTCTTGTCATGGATAAATGGTTTTCCATGCAGGCCATTTCTTCCCATGAAGAATGCCTGTCAACGGTGAAACATCTTTTAAATAACAAATTATTTTCAATGGAAAACCCCAACAAGGTCAGGGCCCTGATTGGGGCCTTCAGCTCAGGAAATCATGTCCGGTTCCACGCACTTGATGGTGAGGGCTATTCTTTTCTGGCTGATATGATTATACAGCTGGACAACATTAATCCACAAATCGCGGCACGTCTTGTTTCTCCGTTGACCACCTGGAGACGCTATGAAAAGAGAAGACAGGCGCTGATGAGAAAAGAACTGGAACGAATAGCGAAAAAACCGGATCTTTCGCCTGATGTTTCAGAAATTGTAAACAAAAGCAGATAGCCTTAACGCCTGTAAAAACTATTCCACCCCGGATCCGTCAGAGGATCAGGCTCACGACTTACGAGCGTTTGTGGCAGAATAGACAACGGTATTTGGGGGGATGTCCCTCGGGAAGAGGGCTGTCCTGACCTTCATCATGACACTTCAGGCAAAACTTCTCCGCCTCTTTTTTCTTCTTTATTTTATGAAATTTAATATGAATATCATCACGGGGAAGAGGCGATGTGGTTTCATCCGGGGCATTGAGCAGAAAAGTTATTAACGCTATGGAGAAGAGGGCAAACAGCACATTTAAAAGCCATATCTTTTTCTTTTTAGAATCCATATGTTACCTGATAATCAACAGAATTTGAGTGGTGATGACCTGTGATCATTTGTACTTCGGCTGATTTGCCATCTCAACGGCATGAAACTTCAGAATGGAACTCCGTAACCCCCCAAGGACCAGTTCTGAAATTATTTGTGCTATGAAACGGTTTTTCCCCGTCAAAACGGCCATGTTCCTGTGCAGTCTGTGTTTTTTCAATAGCCTGGAAAACTCAGTCAGCGATCGACTCGGGTCAAGGATGTGTTGCGCAATCATTTCACCGGAAAGTATCGCAGGATATATTCCCTCTCCGGTCAAGCCCGATGCCAGTCCTGCGGCATCGCCCGCCAGGAAAAAATTGTCAAATTTCCATCCTCTGAAATCAAAATTCACATAATCCGCACTGACTTTTACTTTGCTCAAATCAATATTTTTTTTATTTGCTGCCCATATTATAAGATTTTCCTTTAATTGTCTTGCGCTAAGTATGCTGCTGCCTGCATAAGTTCCGATGGACACGGTTTCCCTATGGGGAAAAATCCAGCTGTAACCATTACCGAAAAGAGAAGAATCAAAAAACCACTCCATTTTTTCCAGATCCCCTGGAATTTGATAATTAATACCCACTCCCATGTGAGCTGACGGAATATTGAGGTATCTTCTGACAATCGAGTTTGAGCCATCGGCACCCACAAGGTATTGAAAGCGAATTATTTCTGTTTTTTTATTTTTTGTGGAAAAAACTGTGATATGATCTGGAGCAATTTTCTTCACTAAAGAACAGAGACGGATACGGGCACCGGAATTTAATGCGCGTTCAGCCATATGGCCGCCAAATTTTTCTCTGCTGATCGTAGCGACAATAGGGGAGGGAGAAGTAATTTTAACTTTTTGCCAGCGGGATCGGATAAATTGAACGGGGAATTCTTTTTCGGGGGTAAAACCCGGAATTTTTTTTATAAGACCATTCCAGGTTATACCACCGGCACAGACTTTCGGACCAATTTTTTCTTTTCTTTCAATGACCAGGGTTTTTAGTCCACCTTCAGCAGCCTTTTCTGCACATGCCAGTCCGGCAGGCCCACCACCGATAATGACCATGTCAAAAAACATGAAAACCCCATCTCTCAAAAAAAAGGCTGCCGTACACTAATGCGTACCGCAGCCCAATCATGAAATGAACGAAATTCCATAAAAACCCGAACCATGCGGGACGAAACCGACTCAGTTATCCTTCGGTAAGGGTTGCCATCAGATATTCTCTGTTCAGTCTGGCAATATTCCTGATGGAAATCCCCTTCGGACAGACCGCCTCGCACTCCTTTGCATTGGTACAGTTTCCAAAACCCTCTTTATCCATCTGCTCAACCATGGAGAGAGCTCTCTGTTTTCTCTCGGTCTGGCCCTGGGGTAAAAGAGCAAGCTGGGAAATCTTTGCACTGGTAAACAGCATGGCAGCTCCATTGGGGCAACTGGCTATACAGGCTCCACATCCGATACAGGCTGCAGCATCCATGGCAAGTTCAGCCTTGTCTGATGGGATAGGTATACTGTTCCCATCCGGAGTGCCACCTGTGTTTACGGAAACGTACCCTCCTGCCTGGATAATTCTGTCCAGTGCGGAACGGTCCACAAGAAGATCTTTTTTCACGGGAAAAGCACGGGAGCGAAATGGCTCAATGACGATAGTGTCACCACTGGAAAAGTTTCGCATATGCAGCTGACAGAGGGTAACCTCCTTCTCCGGGCCATGTGCTACTCCATCTATAACCGCACCGCACATTCCACATATACCTTCACGACAATCATGATCAAAGGCAACAGGATCTTTTCCTTCCTTTGTCAACTTTTCATTCAGAATATCCAGCATTTCAAGAAACGACATGTCTGTGTGAACATCGTCAAGATTATAGGTTTCAAGACTGCCGAGTGCGTCACTGTTTTCCTGTCGCCAGATTTTCAATGTCAGGTTAATGCTGCTCATTTTATCTATACCCTAAAAGTTCAATTTAAAGGTTCGCTGTGACCAAACCCTATTTAGTATCTGTCCGGAAAAGTGTTTTTTCTTATGAATCGAAACACAGGAGAAAAAGGCTGTTTCCGGACGACTACTATTTATAGCTCCTCTGGCTTGGTGTAACAAATTCAAAGTCCAGCATTTCTTTATGGAGTTTTGGAGCCTCATCCGAAGAAACATGTTCCCACACCGCAACATGCATGAAATTTTCATCGTCACGTTTTGCTTCATTTTCTTCAGTTTGACTCTCCTCCCTGAGGTGACATCCACAGGACTCTTCACGGGCCAGCGCATCACGGATCATGATTTCGGCAAACTCAAGGAAATCAGCCACACGACCGGCCCTTTCCAGGGACTGATTCAACGCCTTTCCTTCACCGGGCACATAGACATAATCCCAGAATTTCTGCCTGATCCGGGGCAACTCTTCAAGAGCTTTTTCCAGATCCTCCTTATTACGTGCCATACCACAGTTATCCCACAGTAATCTGCCCAGTTCCTTATGTATCTCGTCAACAGTCAGCTTTCCGGCAGGCCCGCCACTGCTGTTCTTCAGCAGCAGATCAATTCTGTCTTCAACTTCCCGTTTTGAATCCTTGAATGGCGCTTCGGTACCGGAAATTTTTTCCATGCCGGTACTGCCGAGATAGTGAGCGACAGAGGTGGCAATAATAAAATATCCATCCGCCAGTCCCTGCATCAGGGCACTGGCTCCCAGCCGGTTTGCACCATGATCGGAGAAGTTACACTCACCGATTGCGAAAAGTCCGGGAATTGTGGTCATAAGATCGTAGTCAACCCAGAGCCCGCCCATGGTATAGTGGACGGCAGGATAAATCATCATCGGTTCCACAAGCGGGTTGGAGTCGGTGATTTTCTCATACATCTGGAAGAGATTTCCATATTTCCTGAGAATGGTTTCCTCACCATCCCGCCTTATTGCCTCAGCAAAATCCAGGTAGACGGCAAGACCTGTATTCCCCACACCTTTTCCTGCATCACACTGCTCCTTGGCATTCCTGGAGGCAACATCTCTCGGTACAAGATTACCGAAACTGGGATACTTATTCTCAAGATAATAGTCACGATCTTCTTCAGGAATCTCGGAAGGATGACGTTTATCTCCAGGATTCTTCGGCACCCATACGCGCCCGTCGTTCCTGAGACTCTCACTCATAAGAGTCAGTTTTGACTGGTAATCTCCATGTACCGGAATGCAGGTCGGATGAATCTGGACAAAGGATGGATTAGCAAACCCGGCACCTTTTTTATGGGCACGCCAGGCAGCAGTTACATTGGAGGCCATGGCATTGGTTGAAAGGAAATAGGCGTTACCATATCCACCGGTGGCCAGAATAACAACATCTGCCCAGAAAGTTTCAATTTCACCGGTCATGATATTCCTGGTGGTGATCCCCCTGGCCTGACCGTCAACCAGAACAACATCCATCATTTCACGACGGGTAAACATTTCAACTTTTCCCGCGTGTATCTGCCGGGAGAGGGCGCTGTAGGCTCCGAGGAGAAGCTGCTGACCGGTCTGTCCCCTGGCATAAAATGTTCTGGAAACCTGTGCACCACCAAAGGACCTGTTTGCAAGAGTACCGCCATACTCACGGGCAAAGGGAACTCCCTGGGCTACACATTGATCAATGATTTCATTGCTGACCTCGGCCAGACGGTAAACATTCGCTTCCCTGGCACGGAAATCGCCTCCTTTGATCGTGTCATAAAAAAGACGATGGATGGAATCCCCATCATTCTGGTAGTTTTTAGCTGCGTTGATTCCACCCTGAGCCGCAATCGAGTGGGCCCTTCTGGGACTGTCCTGAATACAGAAGGTCTGCACATTGTACCCCTGTTCTGCGAGAGTAGCGGAAGCTGAGGCGCCGGCCAGACCGGTACCGACAACGATAACTTTGTATTTTCTTCTGTTTGCCGGATTGACAAGTTTATTGGAAAACCTGTGATTGGACCACTTATCCGCAAGCGGGCCTGAAGGTACACGAGAATTAAGTTCCATATCTAAAACCTTGGCTGTTTTTATTTAATAGATAGAAGAATTTGAATTTATATACTGAAACCTGAATCCTGCAACCGGCACTTTCGGAATCTCCGTTTGCCTCTTAAATATGAAGTTCTTCAATAGCTCTTGCTTATCTGCTATCTGCATATTTGAAGCTGTTGGTGACAACAGTGCAGGACCTGGGTGGAAATCATTCTGCCTCTATCAGAAAGAAGCTCCGAGACCGGTCATGAAGTAGAGGGGAATTCCCGCAAACAGGACCAGGAAAAAGAGCGGAATAATCAGTGTCAGTTTTGAAATTGCGATATTGTACCTTGGATGATTTATGCCAAAAGTCTGCAGCATGCTCCAGAAACCGTGACT
Organism: Desulfomarina sp.; assembly: GCF_054039375.1. Classification (NCBI taxonomy): domain Bacteria; kingdom Pseudomonadati; phylum Thermodesulfobacteriota; class Desulfobulbia; order Desulfobulbales; family Desulfobulbaceae; genus Desulfomarina; species Desulfomarina sp. Next base: position 9,148 of record NZ_JBPLBA010000059.1, read on the forward strand.
CAGATGTATTGCAAGGGCAATAAACGATACGATATAAAAGAGGCCATAAAAAAAGTTGCCCAGGTATTCCTTGACCGTAGTCGATATGGGCACATCTTCCGGACCAAATGTGAAACCAAAGATATGCACGAAAAGAAACAGCAGGATAAACAAACCGGTATAGGGCATGGTTTCAGAGGCAAAGGAATTTTTTACAACTCTCTTCTGGACTTCATACCTGGAGCTGCTTACCTGTCTGTTCTGGTAAAAAAGAAAGATGCCCACACCGATATGCGCGGCAAAAATGGCCAGAAAAAGCAAGCTGAACACAATGACAATCAAGGGATGACTGTGCAGCTCATCGGCGTAACCCTGGAAGACACTGCGACTCATGTAAATTGTAGCATTACCAGCCGCATGGGAGCAGAGGAAAAGGATAAGCAGCAACCCTGTAGTTGCCATTACTAATTTCTTGCCGATTGAAGACGATAAAAACCTGACAAACCACATAAGCACTCCTTGTTTTTATTTGAAGGGTTATGAGTATATACTGCGAAACTGTGTTCTGATAATAAATTAAAATTAAAAAAATGAAAGGAAAAACTTGTGATATTCGTATCCTTCCCATTCTCAGAAGAGTTCGTGAAGGTTGATTGATTATTTTTAATCTTATTATTACAGGGAATTATATTAATTCAATATTTATTTTATTCTTGTTATAAATTATACTTGACTTTGTTGGAATTCATTTTGATACCTATATTTTTTTTTATCTCCAATTTAATTTTGACTAAATGAACTTCGTTCCATGTAACATTGTTATCATCTAATTCTTTCTCTGGAGAATGTAAGAAATGGCTTCATTACCACCTGAATTACTACCTTATGTAAAATTCGCAACACCTCCTGTTATCGGTGCAGTAATTGGTTATGTAACCAACAGGGTAGCAATAAAAATGTTGTTCAGGCCCTTAAAAGCGTGGAAAATCATGGGATTTCGGGTACCTATGACACCAGGAGTCATTCCGTCAAAACGACTTGAACTGGCCCGAAATATGGGTGAGGTTGTCGGAGACCACCTTCTTACCGGCAGGGAAATTAGCGAAGGATTGCAGCAGAAGATTTTTCAAGATAAACTCTTTCACCTTATCGACAACCGCATCCTCAATGTTCTCGATAAGGATCTTGGATCACTGCCTTCGATTATCCCATCCAACTTCAAAATATATTTTGATCTTGGTTCAAAAGCCGGTCTTTTTAAAATCAAAACCGGGATTCATTCTTTTCTTGCGGGTGAAAAGTTCGCCGCAATTATCCGAAACAATCTTGATGAAGTCCTTGAGAACATTCTCAATAAGGAAGTGGGTAATCTTGTTTCCCTGGAAAACCGGGAAACAGGGTACAACCTGATGGAACTTAACCTGAAGAAGATGTTTGCCAGCCCAGAAATGGAACAGTGGCTGGACGATTTTGTCCACCAGAAAGTACATACCATCCTGCAGAGGGAAAAATCCATTGCAGATATTTTACCGGCTTCTGTACATGAACTAATCCTGAATCTCATTGAAAAGCAGAGTCCGGCAATTCTGGTGAAACTGTCAACTCTCATTTCCGAACCTGAAGTCAGAGACAATATCATCAAGGGTGTATGCAATGGCGTGGATAAATTTATAGACTCCCTGGGGTCCATGGCTGATATGGTTCGTGGATTTTTAAAAATGGAGATGGTTGAAGACAAGGTGCGGGAATATCTCATTGAAAAAAATGATGACATTATTGCCTGGCTTCAGTCGGAAAAGGTCCAGAAAAGGGTGGCGGAGGCCCTTGCGGAAAGAAGTTCTGATTTCATGGCCAAACCGATTGTAAGCTATATAAAGACCGAAGAGGATGTTGTCGACGATTTCTGCAGTGAACTGTCCCGTCAAATTCTTCTGCTTTTAAATGACCAGGATGTTGTTTCGGTCATCTCGGCAATGATACGATCAAATGTTGAAACCTATATTGACTCAGGAAACATTACACTCAGGGAATTTATTGAGGAACTTTTCGGAGAACACCATCTTGACAGCGGCAGAGAATGGCTCAAGGACGAGCTTCTTGCATTTTTCCGTTCAGAACGGGGAGCAACAACGATTGACTCAATAATCGACAATCTTGCCGGACAGTTATTGAACAAAAAAATAGGAAAACTTTCCAGGATAATACCGGCAGTTGTCAGGACAGCCCTAGCAAAAACTCTCCAGAAACTTGCATCATCAATGCTCGCGAGTGAAGTACCCGGTCTGGTTCAGACCTTGAATATCCGCAACATTGTCACGGAAAAGGTCAACTCCCTTGATTTATTGAAACTTGAAGGGTTGCTCCTGACCATCATGGAGGAACAGTTTAAATATATAAACCTTTTTGGAGCATTGCTGGGTTTTATTATCGGCTGCCTGAACCTGTTCTTCCTATACGGGCTTTAACGTTGAAGGGCGAACAAAAGAGCCTGCAAAAATCTTCGACACCAGCGAACAATTACTTGTTTTTTCCGGCCAGCTGCCCACAGGCGGCTGAGATATCGCTCCCTCTGCTGTTGCGGATAAAGACGGAAAAATGCGCTTTACGCAAAATATCCTGAAAGGCGAGGATTCTTTCCCCGTCTGGACTCCTGTATGGAAGGTTGGGTGATTCGTTATATGGAAGGAGGTTGATTTTACAGGGTATTTTCCTCAAAATTCGTGCAAGTTCACGAGCCTCACGATCGGAATCATTTATTCCTTTCAACAGAATATACTCAAACATTATTCTTTTTCTTTTCGGCATGGGAAAATTCCTGCAGGCTTCGAGGAGAGTCTTGAGTGGATATGTTCTGTTGACCGGCATCAATTCATTCCTGGTTATATCATCCACAGCATGGAGTGATATTGCCAGATTGACTGAACTTCTCCGACCCAGCTCACGGAGTTTCGGTGCAATGCCGCAGGTCGAAACGGTTATTCTTCTTTCGGCCAGATTCAATCCTCTGGGGTCTGTCATGATTGCAATGGAAGTCAGGACATTATCCAGATTATTGAGCGGTTCTCCCATGCCCATAAAGACAACATTTGTAATGGCAGCCGGACCAACCAGATCTTCTTCCTGTTCATTCAGGAGAAAATCCCTCACCCCGCAGATCTGATTGACAATCTCCGAAGGGGTGAGATTCCTGGAAAACCCCATTGTACCGGTAAGACAGAAAGTGCATTTCATTGCACATCCCACTTGAGAAGAAATACAAAGAGTATTTCTTTCCGGTTCCGGAATAAGAACAGACTCGACAATATTTCCATCTTCAAGCAGGAATCCAAATTTTACACATCCATCTGAAGCCCTTTCAATAACAGGGTCGGAAAACATGGAAAAAGTGCATTTTTCCTGCAGCAGTTGACGAAAACTTTTTGCCAGATCAGTCATCTGAGAAAACTCTGAGATTCCAGGACGATACAGCCATCCCATGATCTGCTTTCCCCTGAATGGAGACTGGCCAAGGGTTTCAACATATGATACCAGTTGATCCTGGCTGAAATTTTTCAGATCAGTTTTTCTCTTGTTATCTGAAAATCCGAGACTGACGGTTGTACCACCGCAGCCGGGATTTTCATCGTTTTGTTGAGGTCGGACCATAGAGTCCGGCCGTGCCGGCTTGTCATTCATAAGGATCGCATTCTTTCCGGGACAAGTTTTTTTCTGCCATCAATGGCACCCTCAACCATTTTGAGAAAACGTTCCCTGTCCCTGGGGAGGCGCCCGGCAAGGGGCAGATAATTTGAAGCATGGTTCGCATGAAATTGTGTGCGCTCAAGTTTCAGCACTCGAATCAAAGTGTGAAGTTCCCGGAGAATGATGTCACTGTCAGGCAGTTGAAAAATATTCTTTCTCATCTCTTCGGCCAGCCTGGTCCCCTCAATGACCATGAGGGTCAGGGCAGCAACCTGACCGGGCTGAATTTTATTGAGTGCCCTGGCCGTCAATTCCGCGTGCTGTTGTGACAATTCCACTTCACCAAGCCCGAGAAGCACAGTGACGGAGAGAAAAAGACCGGCATCCCTCGCCATCCTTCCCGCCGTCACCATGGATTTCGCGCTGCAACCTTTTCTGACTCTTTTTAAAACATCATCACAGCCGCTTTCCAGTCCCATATAAATTCTGTCAAGACCGCTTTTCTTCAGTTCAATCAATCTTCCGGTCTTTTTCCCGAGAATTGATCGGCTGCTGCCATACAGAGATATTTTCCGAACCCATGGTAAACGAGATTTAACTGTACTTATGAGTTCGAGCAGGCTGGACTGCCGGAGGGCTAAAACATCCCCGTCGGCAAGAAATACACGTTTCTGTCCCCGGCAGTACCGTGCAGCAAAGTCGAGGTCCTTTTCAAGTGTTAAAGCAGGTTTCAGGCCAAACTTCACATTTTTATATGCTCCGCAGAAAGTGCATTTATTATATGGACATCCGACCGTCACCTGAAGAATGATGGAGTTCGCCTCGCTTGGCGGTCGGATGAGATTACCCACATAATCCATGAATAACCTGTCAGGCAGGATTATCAAGTTCAAACTGTTTCATGAAATCAACCAGTCTGACAATACCTTCCCTGGGGAAGGCGTTGTATATTGAGGCCCTGCAGCCGCCAATAGACCGATGCCCCTTCAAACCGTTCAGCCCAACTGCGGCTGCTTCGGCAATAAATTTCGCCTCAAGTTCCGCCGTCGGCAGATTAAAGGATATATTCATAAGCGAGCGAGATTCTTTTTCAGCATGGCCGATATAATAAGCAGTACTGTCTATGACATCGTAAATAAGGGCAGCCTTTTCCCTGTTGCGTTCCTCCATGGCTGCAACTCCGCCCTGCTTTTTCAACCATTTCAGCACTTCACCCACCGCATAGATTGCAAAACAGGGTGGAGTGTTAAACATGGACCCTTTATCAGCATGGGTTTTATATTTAAGCATGGTCGGAGTGTTTTCAGGCGTTCTCTCCAGCAGATCCTCCCTGATAATGACAATAGTCACTCCAGCAGGTCCGAGATTTTTCTGGGCACCGGCAAATATCAAACCAAACCTGGAAACATCAATTTTCCTGGAAAGAATATCTGACGACATATCACTGATCAGCATTTTTTCAGTTTTCGGAAATTCCGGGAACTGAGTGCCGTATATGGTATTGTTGGAGACAAAATAGAGATATTCTGAATCTTCCGCTACCGTGTACTCACCCTGTGCGGGAACTCTGTTGAAACTGTTTTCTTCACTGGAGTAGGGGACGTCAATTTCACCAAAGAGCCTGGCCTCCATGATCGCTTTCTTCGCCCAGGTGCCGGTATTAAGGTAGGTGGCTTTTTTCCCATTGCCAAGTAAATTCATGGGGATCATGAAAAACTGACTGGAGGCTCCTCCCTGGAGAAACAATACCTTGTAATTATCGGGAATTTCCATGAGCTCCCGAAGATTTGCTTCAGCTTCTTCAGCAACGGCCATAAATTCGCTTGATCGATGACTGATTTCGATAAGCCCGATACCTGTTTCCTGAAAATTAACCACATCTTTGCCAGCCTGCACAAGAACTTCATAAGGCAGTGTTGCAGGACCGGGACTAAAATTAAAAACTCTCTCCGCCATGGAATAATTCCTCCAGGTTTAATTATGAATTAGTAACTACTCACAGGGGTAGCAATGATATGATTTTATTACCTCTGAGCTGTAATTGCTCACAAACCAATATCGTTAAATTAAAGTATACCTCGAAACCAAATAAAACTGCTCTCAGAGGCAGCAACTCTATGATTTTATTGCCTCTGGCGGTAACTGCTCACATGAAACCCAGGCAGATTGGAGTCAGACCTGATAAACCAGGCACATCTCCAGACTTATGGGTGACAGACTGAGTTTTGTACGTACTCCCGGACAGACAATCAGGATATTTCAAAGTCACAGGTCTGTCTCAGGGCTTCATATAAGACAATTCCAGCTGTCATTGCAAGATTCAGGCTGCGGATATTTGTATTGGACATGGGAAGAGTATAGCATCTATCTTTGTACAACTTCAGAATATCTGCAGGCAGACCCTTTGTTTCCTTGCCGAAAATAAGAAAATCCCCGGATTTAAACCTGGCTTGAGTATAACTTGTCCTGACCTTTGTGGTGAAAAAAAACAATTTATTTTCATCCTGTGCCCGCAGAAAACTCTCAAAATTATCCCAGTAGATAATTGAAACATATTTCCAGTAATCAAGTCCTGCTCGTTTTAACTGCTTATTATCGGTTGAGAACCCAAGAGGTCGAACCAGATGAAGATGGCAGTTATTGGCCCCGCACAATCTGGCAATAGAGCCTGTATTAGGGGGAATTTCCGGTTCAACAAGTACTATATTAAAAGCTGTTTTCATTTTTTTTTCTAATTATGCACGAAACTCAGACCGGCACTTATGGGTCTGAGGATGCCGGGCTGAATTTTTGTACCCGGTCAGGTTATCTTTTCAGTAATATGTTGAAAATAGAATAAAATTACATAACAGAATTTTTATTCAATTGCATTTTTTTATTGGCAGGATAAACTCCTGTCTGCACAAACTCAGAAAGAATTCTTCAGTAGGTGAAAAGTGAACAGAAAAATGGACAACACAGATCCACAGAGGGATAAGCGTTTCGATATACTACTTTTTTTTGTGGGAGTAACCTTGCTTTGTTCTGGTTTCACTTCATCATTTTCTTCCCCTGAAAAACATAATAACTTACATGAATATCTTGTTGTAACCAAAGATAAAATCGAACTTAAAACAGATTCAAAACCAAGATCAAGCCACCATACAATAACCCCCCCAGATTTTCGTCCATTTTTCTGGGAAAAGATCCCGATAAACAAGGCGGACAAACCCCTTCTTATGACAGTCAGAGGGATCGGCCCCAGCCTGGCGGAAAAAATCATCCAGACCCGGGAGATCAGAGGATTTTTCAACGATATAAATGAGTTAAAACAGATCAGGGGAGTAGGGCAGAGGCGCGCAGCATATTTTAAAAACGTATTCGATTTTGGTGACTCACAATGAATCCTGCACCCGAAAATCCGCCAGTCCTCGTTCTTGTAGGCCCGACAGCAATCGGAAAAACTTCTTTCTCCATTGAACTTGCCCAGACATTCAACTGTGAAATTATCAGTGTAGATTCCATGCAGGTCTATAAATACATGGATATCGGCACAGCAAAGGTGAGCAGGGAAGAAATGAAGGGCATAGCCCATTATCTAATAGATATTGTCACCCCGGACGCACCTTACGATGCCGCAAGATTTTCAACAGACGCAACAGCCGCCATTTCAGCAATCCACGCCAGAGGCAAAATCCCCCTCCTCACAGGCGGAACAGGTCTTTACCTGAAAACACTTCTTTACGGCATTTTCAGGGAACCGGCGAAAGACGAAGAAATTCGCGCCCAGCTCAAAATACGACTGAAGCAGGAGGGAGCCGCATCCCTGCACAGCGAACTTCGCACCTGCGACCCGGAAAGTGCAGAAAGAATCCACATAAACGACACCCACAGGGTTCTCAGGGGCCTTGAAATATATCTTGCAACCGGCAGGCCATGGTCATCCTTTCTCAAGGACGACAGACACCGGAAAAAGAAAAAAAAGTGGACCAATATTCTGCAGATTGGGCTCCAAATGGAAAGAAAAGCTCTTTATAACAGAATTGACCTGAGAACGAAAAAAATGCTGGATGCCGATTTTAAAGGTGAGGTGGAATCCCTTTTAGAGAAGGGATATTCCAGAAACCTGAAATCCATGGGTTCAATCGGATATCGTCATATGACTGCCTATCTTTCAGGTGAAACAACATTCCAGGAGATGCAGGAGTCTCTGGCCGCGGACACAAGGCGATACGCCAAGAGACAGATGACCTGGTTTAAAAAAATGGAAGATCTCAACTGGATCGACATTAAAAAAAAAAACCGGGCAATAGAAACAGTATCATCATGGCTCGAACGTTTCTAGAAATCATATTTATCCTATTGCTTTATCGTGCTTACCGACAACAGTAAAATCCCGAAAGGAATCCTTGCAATCCTTCAGGCAAAAGGTATTTCCAACACTGAATCCATTAATAAATTTCTTTTCCCTAAACTCTCGGATCTGCCGGATCCCTTCAGAATGAAGGGAATGAAAAAGGCGACTGCTCTCATTGGAAAATACCTCAAAAACAACAGCCCAATTCTCATCTGGGGTGATTATGATGTGGACGGAACTACTGGTACAGCACTGCTTGTAAACTTTTTCAAGGCAATCGGAATTGATGTTCAATACCACATCCCGAACAGAATGACCGAAGGTTACGGACTGAACACTGACTATTTCACCGCTGAAAAGAACTTTTTTTCAAACACTCCATCCCTTGTTATCACAGTCGACTGTGGCATTTCAGATGGAAAAACAATAGCAGAAATTCAGCATACCTTCCCGAATATTGAATTCATTGTCAGCGACCATCATACCCTGCCATGTTCGGACCTTCCAGGATGCATAACACTGAACCCTTCTGACAGTTCATGTGGATTTCACAGTGAGAATCTTGCCGGAGTAGGGGTGGCATTCTATCTTGCCGCAGGAATCAGATCATTTCTTGTTAAAACCGGTTTATTCTCTGAGGCCGCACAAAAAATACAACTTAAAGATTTTCTGGCTTTCGTGGCACTTGGAACCGTTGCAGATATGGTTAAACTCACTCCAACTAACAGAATTCTGGTCAGAGCAGGGTTTGAAGCCCTGGAAAATACGAACTTTCCAGGGCTTCAAGAGCTTTTACGCTGTTGCGATATCAGCGATTATAAAATTAATTCCGAAGAAATTGCCTTTCTCATCGGACCTCTACTCAATGCTCCAGGCAGATTAGGCGACAGCGAATTATCCGTCAAAACCATGACAGCAGGTGATAGCAAAGAGGCAAAGAAATTTTGCAAAATGCTTCTTAGAATTAATAATGAAAGGAAGGATATTTGCAATACTTCTCTAGACTTTACTTTAACTAAACTTAATCCCGTCGAAGTTGAACATGACCGATGCGCCATAGTGCAGGGTGATATTCATTTAGGCGTTGCCGGTATTGTGGCTTCAAAACTTGTAGAACTCCATAAGGTTCCGGTAATTGTTCTTGGAATAAAGAAAAAAAATGAAATCAACTCTGAAAAAACAATTCTTTCAGGATCCCTGAGATCAATAGATGGTATCGATATAGTTTCTATCCTCGAAAAATGCTCAAAATATTTAATAAAATTTGGTGGTCACGATATGGCCGCAGGTATTTCTCTTTACTCAAAGGATTTTCAGGATTTCAAAAAAATATTTGTTAAAAATCTCAAAAGAGAATGGCTATTAAAATCCCACAACAGAGACAATGATTGTTGTGAAATCAGATGTTCACTGGATGAATTATATTCAAGCAGAATATTGCAATATTTAAAATTTCTTGAACCATTTGGACCGGGAAACGACAGGCCGGTTTTTATAGATGAAAATGCAACAATTATCAGTTGTCGGAAGGTAGGGGGGGGTGGAACACATCTCCAGGTGTCAGTCAGAGGAAAAACCGCTAATTATAAAGGAATAGGTTTTGGTTTTGGCGAATTGCTTCCTGCTCTTCAGAAAGATCCATACCGTAAGATAATCTATTCCCCAACTATAAATCGATACAGGGGAACGAAAAGCTGGCAAATACGAATAATAGATATCATTTGACTCTAAATTTGCTGTTAACATTCTGTTTTTCAAAGTAGTTTTATGTCATCAATACCTGCATTACATGACATATTATATTTATTCTTTTCATATGTGACAGGTATTTATTCATGTATTCCAGGATTGAAAATAAAACAATTCGCCAATTTTTTTCAGGTACACCGGCTTTTAAGGATCTCTTTCAGCTTTATAGCCGATCACAGGAATAACCAAAGGTGCCTGCAAAAATCCAGAGCTGCTGCGAATAGTTGGTGTCTGTTCAAAAATGAGGATTTTTTTGATTTTAGTTCGAGATGAAGGCACACAGAATTTTTTAATTCATATGCAAAAGAAAACTTGATTACCCATGAAACTCAGCCAAATTGTGAATGTGCCTGTTTTATCATGCTAGCCTACGGTCAAAAATCACTGGAAACCTCAATTGATAAGGAATTCAAATGAAAAAGTGTCAGTCCAGATCATTTTATAATCAGTCTAATGTGACTTTTGAAATACGCCTGATAAAACAGGCCCAATCCCCAGACTCACAAATAAAAGGCTGAGTTTCAAACGTAATCAGAAAAGAAAATCTGTTCACTCCTGAAATTCAGCCATATTAGCCATGTACCAGCTTCAGGTTATTTTCCTGTTTTTTTGAATAACTGGAAATAGAAAAACATGGAATGCCATCCTGAATAATTGGCCCGGTAAAAAAGAAGGCGTAAAAAACCGGGATGCCTTTGAACGATCTCCAAACGCAAGCCGAGTTTGAGCATCCAGTCAGCAAGAAAATCAATAAAAAAAATCAGAAGTTATTTTAAGACAACTATCAACAATTGGCAGGTATCATGTTGTTATTTATAATTAATATTTATATAAACATAATATACATTATGCGACATTACATTTTTCTTATTTACGATGGCAGGCTTTTAATAAACATGTGCAAAGTTTTTTATGCAAACCCAGGTAACCTGTTCCGGCGCTCGCCTATTATCGTGGTGTAAACAGGCAAAAATAATGCTATAGAAAGAAGTCAAAGATTGTCCACGGGATCTAATTTCGAACCGCGATCCGGTCTTCATATCTAATTACAACGTAAAAATAACAAT
>NZ_JBPLBA010000060.1:0-2785 GCF_054039375.1 Desulfomarina sp.
ATCTCGAACAAAAATCCTCATTTCTGGACAGACACCAGGTAACTATTCACAACGGGTAACAACATGATGATTTTATTACCCCTAGACTGTACCTGCAAGAAATTACGGCAGAACTGGCAATTCATTGATCCAGATGATATTGTAACAATGTGCATATATCTTTGATCTCCGGCAGGGAATAATAGAATTATTGTTCCGAAGCTGCATTGATTCAGGGTAATTCGGAAGCTTACCGTAACTGTATAACAGGAACTGTGAGTTGGATTTGTTTGAAATTTTCAGGTAAAACACTATGGCTTTGCAACGAACCAATATAACGAGAAAATCATCAAAGCGAAGGACTGTGAAGGATCAATCCGGAGCAGGGAAACTGAAGATCGGTGAGCTTCTCAGTAAAGCCGGCTATATTACTCCCAGCCAACTGGAAACTGCTAAAAAACATCTGCAGAAAAATGGAGGTCGTCTGGGTGCCATTCTCAGGCAGTTTGAATATATTGACAATGACACCGTTTTTACATTTCTGAGCAGGCAGCATAATTATCCTGCCGTTGTCATTAAAAAAGAACCACCCTCCAAGGATGCGGTAAATCTTCTTCCCTATGAGAAAGCAAAGGAGTATATGGCATTTCCTCTGAGAATTGCCGGGAATACTCTGCAGATAACAATGGCTGAGCCGTCCGATGTGACGGCTGTGGAGGAACTGCAGGATCTGCTGAACAAGGAGCTTTCCGTCTGTGTTTCAACGGAGGAGGATATTGTTGAAGCCTACCGGAAATATTATGGGATTGATGATGAAGAGGCAAGGTCCTTTTTCGGGGAACAGGAAGAGGCGGAGGAAGATCTGGATATCACCCAGGTGGATGATTTCGGGTCCATTGTTGCTGAAGCAGCTGATGATTTTGAGATTGAAGGTGATGAAGAAGATGATATCGCTGATCAGTACGCGGCCTCGGATGCGCCTATTATCAAACTTGTTAATGGTATCCTTATAAAGGCTGTGCAGGAAGGGGTTTCCGATATCCATATAGAACCGTATGAAAAGAATATGCAGGTCAGGTATCGGAAAGACGGCTCTCTTTTCAAAACCATGAACCTGCCCTTGACTATTAAAAATGCACTTGTCGCCAGGATGAAAATTCTGGCTGGTCTTGATATTACCGAGCGTCGTGTTCCTCAGGATGGGCGAATCAAAATGAGAATGGGGCGTAATCGTTCTGTGGATTTCCGGGTCTCTTCTCTTCCCACTCTTTTCGGCGAATCGGTCGTATTGCGTATTCTTGACAAAGGATCTTTGAATGTTGATCTGACTCAACTGGGATTTGAGGTAAAAACCTTTGAGATGTTGAAACGTTGTCTCAACCGGCCCCAGGGCTTACTTCTGGTCACCGGCCCTACAGGTTCCGGTAAAACGGTTACCCTCTATTCTGCTTTGAATTCAATGAACAGTGAAGATATTAAAATCCTCACAGCAGAGGATCCTGTGGAATTCAACTTCAAAGGAATCAATCAGGTGAATGTCAACACTGAAGTCGGAATGACATTTGCGGCAGCCCTGAAGGCATTTCTGCGGCAGGATCCTGATATTATCATGGTTGGTGAGATACGGGATATGGATACCGCTGAAATTGCCATTAAAGCAGCTATGACGGGACATCTAGTCTTTTCAACCCTGCACACCAATGACAGTGCCGCGACCATTGGTCGTCTGGTTGATATAGGAATTCCTGCTTATATGCTCGCCTCCTCCGTTACCATGGTGTTGTCCCAGCGACTGGGACGGCGATTGTGTCAGAATTGTAAAAAAGTAGTCAAGTATGATCGCAATGAACTGTTATCCATGGGGTTTCAGGAGGATGAGGTTGATACGGTGGTGATCTATGGTCCTGGAGGATGTCCGGAGTGCAATGGTCTTGGCTATAAGGGCAGGGTCGGTTTTTTTGAGTTGATGGAAGTTACCGATGAGGTAGCCAAGGCAATTAATGCTGAAGTGCCGGAGGACCAGTTGAGGAAAATTGCTGTCCAGGAAGGAATGACACCGCTCAGGGATGCTGCTCTGCAAAAGGTTAGGGAGGGAATCACCAGTGTTGATGAAGCTCTCAGGAGAACAGTCGCTCACAAGGAAAGCCTGCCGGCCTATCTGGTCAACCCGGACCAGGAACAATATGAAGACGGGGACGTTATTATTCGGGAAGGTAATACCGATATCGATTTCTTCAAATTGATTCGCGGGTCTCTCACAGTCATTAAGGGAGGCAAAAAAATTGCCGAATTGACGGAGCCCGGTGAATATTTCGGAGAAATGGCGGCGATAACCGGTGAACATAGAACGGCTTCCATCGTTTCCCAGGGAAGGTGCACGGTAAAGAGGTTTCCCGGAGACAAAATTGATGAAATAATAGAGAAATATCCGGATGTCACTAATCATCTTTTCAAAACGATGACTGTTCGGTTGCAGAAATCCAACCAGATAATAGTTAAACTGGCCGGTGGTGGCAGGAGAAGTGGTGGTCCGCCACCGACAGGACAGAAAAGAAGATAGTTCATAGTTAGTGCCTGTCCAAAGTTGGTTTTCCCCCGATATCTGCGTTGGCCGAAAAATTTTATCCCCGGAATATCAATTAGATGCCTGCGCTGTAATTTTTTGCTTGATTACCCATGAAACTCAGCCAAATTGTGGATGTGCCTGTTTTATCAGGCTAGCCTGCGGTCAAAAATCACTGGAAATCTCAAATGATAAGGAATTCAAATGAAAAAGTGTCAATCCAGATCATTTTATAATCAGTCT
>NZ_JBPLBA010000061.1:0-15628 GCF_054039375.1 Desulfomarina sp.
GGCAACAGGAATAATAATCATATTCTTTCTTCTAAATCACACTGTTGCCTTTCTTTTTATTCCGCGTACAGTCATCGGTTCTCTCCGGAAAAATGAAGGGAACCGGGAATGAATTTTTCATATATCAGGTTGGAATCATGAATAAAAAAGAACTTATTGCAACAATAGCCAAAAATGGAGGAATAACCAAAACGAGCGCTGCGAAGGCACTTGACGCGCTGCTGGTAACGATAGCCAGAACAGTATCGGAAGGAGACCGTGTAACCCTTTCAGGTTTTGGTTCCTTTCGGGTAGTGGAGAGAAAAGAAAAAAAAGGACGAAACCCCCATACCGGCCAAAGCCTGGTCATTCCTGCCCATAATATAGTTAAATTTATTCCGGGGAGGAATCTGTACTCCAGAATCCAATAGGCCGTCACGAAAAAGCTGTCAGGTATTTTGCAATCCGGGTTCAATTTGCTACAATAAAAAAAGTATTCCTGATTCTCATTCTTATTTTTGGCAAGAGTATTTTTGACGCAATGAAGATCTCAAGCAAAATATTGATACTCAGTCTGCTGTTCCCCGCTGTTTTCCTGGCGGGCTGCCAGATATTTCTGCCACAGTTTGAAGGTTATATGCCATTGGCCAATATCGCCTGTAAAGGTTTTGCCAGAAACAAAAAATCCGTCACCAGACTGGAGGGAAAAACGATCCAGCTCTGGGCATACCTTGACTCTGCAAATATTTTCCCTCCCCAATCCGGAGTCGGGCATTTTCATGGATTATCCTTCCATGTCAAACCTCTGGCAAACGACGGTCCCGGTGACTCCATTCCCGTTTTACTGGAGGGTGACAAAAAACAGTATGCCGGACTCTTTAAAAAACTGAACACACTTGCAAAACAGCATGAAAGGGAAACGATTGTTCTGCTGACCGGAACAGTCCAGGCGACTGAAATGGAGGCGGATTTCAACGCACCGGCCGGGATTGTCATTCACATCACCTCAACAGAAAGTATCCAGTTCAAACGTAATTCCTCACAGGAACCCCGGCTTTTCACGGTCTCTTTTGCCCGCATGGCAGCTATAGCGAAGAAAAACCAGCAGAAATCGGTGGCAGATGAGCAATTACAGTTCTGATCACCAATGAAACCGAGCCGGATTGGAAATGTGCCAGCCTCTGATCAGGCTGGCCTACGGTCAAAAATCACTTAAATCCACCTCATTGATCAGATCCAGCAGATGAACAGCCCTGACGCTGACAGCTCCGTGATTTATCACATCCTGCAGCTGCATGATACAGCCCGGACAGGCTGTCGCCAGCAATTCAGCGCCGCTCTCCACCAGGCCGGGAATCTTTCTTGAGCCGATTTTTTTACTGGTTTCGTAGTGATAAACAGAAAAAGTACCCCCCAGGCCGCAACACTCCGCAGCACCCTCCATCTCCACAAACTCCACATTGGGCAGAGCCTTGAGAATCTCCCTGGGCTCCCGGGTGATGCCCTGTTTTTTCATATGACAGGGATCATGGTATGTCACCCGTTTTCTCTTTTGCCATTTTTCCATACCAGCCAGTTTTTCAATGAATCCTTCCCTTTTCAGAAAAACCGTAAAATCAATCACTTTTTCAGTTAATCCCGAGAAATCCCCCGCCATGGTACGGTAATATTCTTTGATACCGCCATTACAGGACGCGCAGCAGGTGATGACATGGGCAAGATCCTGCCCCGCAAAACAGTTCCTGTTTCTTTCGGCCAGTTTTTCAACAAGACGACCGTTTCCCGCGGAAAGAGCGGGTATACCGCAGCACTGCTGCGCACGGGGCAGAAAGACCGAGTAACCCATTTTCAGCAATAACCTGATCATGGACACTCCAATCTGCGGATAGAGAAATCCAATGGAACAGCCGGCAAAAAAACCGACCAGAGGTTTTTTACCATCCCCCAAAATAAATTCCGGAAAGAGCTCGTAGAGATTCTTGCCGGGGATTTCCGGCAGGGTTCGATCCCTCATGACCGGTGAGGGAAAACGCAGACGAAGACCACTTGACTCCGGAACCTTTTTTAATGCCAGTCCGGACAGGGCCGCCCCTGATTTCACGGCCGCCTTCAGCAACGACCTGTTACCGATAAAAGCGGATATGGAGCGTCCCGCCAGGGAAAGTCCTTTTTCATCCGTAATTTTCCGGCGGATGGCCCCGACAATCTCGTCAGTGGGCACCCGATTGGGGCATTTTGTCACACAACTGCCGCACATGAGGCACATGGAGACATCCTGCCGCAAACGTTTCTCCAGATCATCCCGGCCATCGAGCAGGGCAGCAGCCAGGGCGATCTTCCCCCTGGCCACACTGCCTTCTCTCCTTTCGGCCAGGTAGGCGGGGCAGTGGGCCTGGCAGGCGCCGCAATGGACACATTTACGGATTTCTTCTTCAAAATCCTGCAATGACTTATTCCTGCTCATCTCACCCCTTCCACCGCTGTCGGCTGTTGAAAGATCTTACCCGGGTTCAAAATATTATTCGGATCAAAACTCTCTTTAATCTTACGCATATACATCATTGTCACATCATTTACCTCCATGGAAAGATAATCCATTTTGGAGATGCCGATACCATGCTCACCACTGATGGAGCCTTCAAGTTCCACCGCCGTACGAAAGATCTCGTCCATAACCCTGTGGACCTTTTCCTCCATCCCCTCCTCCCTTAAATCAACCATGACATTGACATGGATATTGCCATCCCCGGCGTGACCGAAGTTGACAATGGGTACCCCGTATTCCCTGGAAAGGTTCTCCAGTGCCCTGATCATATCGGGCACCCTGGAACGGGGTACAACAATATCCTCGTTGAATTTATCGGGATTGATCTTCCGCATGCTTGAACTGACACTGCGACGGACCTGCCAGATCTCTTCCGACTCCTCGGCAGTCTCCGCGATCCTGGTTTCAAGAACGGAAAGCGGCTGCAGTACCTCCATAATGCGCACCGCCTGTTTTTCGATGATTTCCCTGTCACCATCCACTTCAATCAACAGCACGGCCCTGCACTCCCCGGCCAGGGGAACAGGAGAAATATCACGGATACAGTTAATGGTCGAAGCGTCGAGAAACTCCAGAGTAGTGGGGATGATTTTCGCCCGGATGATTTCTGAAACCCCCCTGGCTGCCCCGTCAATGGTGGTAAACTGCACCAGCATGGTCTTCCTGGCCTCTGGCTTTGGCAAAAGCTTGACCACAATCTGAGTGACAACCCCAAGTGTTCCCTCGGACCCGACAAAGAGTTTTGTCAGATCGTAACCCACCACATTTTTCAAGGTCTTACCGCCGGTCCTGATAATTTCCCCGGTCGGGGTCACCACTTCCAGCCCCATGATATAATCCTTGGTGACGCCGTATTTCACGCAGCGCGGCCCCCCGGCACACTCCGCCACGTTACCGCCCATGGTGCAGAATTCCTTGGAGGCCGGATCCGGCGGATAAAAAAGCCCCAGTTTTTCCACCTGCCGCTGCAATTCCGAAGTGACTACTCCCGGCTCAACCACGGCAACCAGATTATCCGTATCTATTGCCAGAATCCGATCCATCCGGGTGAGCACCAGCACAATTCCACCCTGGACCGGCAGGGTCCCACCGGTAAAACCGGAACCGGCCCCCCTCGGCAGAACAGGAATCAGGTATTTATTGGCAAGCTTCATCACCTCGCTGACCTGGTCGGCCGAGCTTGCGTAGACAACCGCATCGGGCAGGTAACTCCTGCCTGTGGCATCATAGGAATGAGTTATCCTGTCGCTCTTTTCATCAAAGACATTTTCTTTGCCGACAATGGTCATCAACCGTTTAAGGATATTTTTATCCAGCATTCCCCACACCCTGTTTTTTTTTCGATATATATTCGATCTGAATCCCGCACATCATCCCCTGACTCACAAGGATCAGACTGAATTTTGTACGTAATTGGATAAACCGGCAGAGCCGGATGTTATGGCTCAGCCATTTATGCCTGGTGGGTACAAAAAAAAGCCAATAAAAATCCCGACTGCTGCAATACAACCTTCAGCCGACGATTTTCAGATACAACTATAATCATTGAGTTCATTCTTCTACAGGATTTTATTTCCCCCTGCTGCCGGATTGTTTGCAAATACAGCACCAAAAGAATATTTTCCTGATTACCCAAGCAACTCAGCGCCAAACAGGGGAGATGCCTGCTTTATCAATTGCGCGGCATCTGCCTGAAAAGAAAACGGGCAGGCATCTTTTTGCCGCTGGAATGAAATCCATCGGCAGAAACAGACCTACCCGGGTATCCACATCCACTCCTGAAAACGTTTACGGATTCAGAAATTTTTATGCCACCATCTCCCAGAGCAGCACCATACGCACATCAAAGATATCACTTCGCCGCGGTTTAATTGAAAAAGTCTCAATCCCGTAGTTGTCGATGGAATATTGTTCCGCAAGCTCCGTGACACGTTCTTCAATCTCCATGCTGAGTTCATCAAGCTCCTCCTGCAGCGCAAGAACTTTCTCTTCAGCCCGCTTCACATCACTGCGTTCCTTGGCCACTCTGCCCACACTGCGCATTCCGGTCGCCGCCTTGCCGATGGTGGAAACGGACAGGGCCTTTCTGCCGAAAAAGGCACCGACCACGGCCACTCCGAAAGAAATAAGGGAATCAGTTGTTTTGGTTTTCACATCCACTTTTTCCTTCTCCAGGCGGTGCAGGGCGGTCTGCAGCTTCTTTTCGATCCGTTCCTGCTTCATTTCATATTTTTCCCGCAGTTTTTCCACCGCCTCATCCTTTTCTTCCCGCAGAAAATCACTGAAACGGACCTTGAAATCACCGAGGTTCTCTCCGGGAGTTGATTCAAAGGTGGTTCCCTTCATGCGATACAACTCCTGCCGCCTGTTCTGATAAAGAAAATCGGAAAATTCCTTTTTCAGTCCGGTCATTGTTTTCAGTCCGGCAATTGAAGCCGGAAGAGGAAAAAAACCGCCATTGTCAGGAGGAGAGAAAACACATTCTCCGGGACTGTAGCCAACCTGCTCACCGTTATCCCAGTCGGCCCGTTTAAAGTCCTCATCCAGGTAGAGACGCAGGGAAACCTCCTGCACCACATCTATATTGCGGCGACTGTTAAAATACCTGACCGAAGCCCGGCCCCAGAGATAAGGTTCGAAATTTATTTCATCGCTGACAACATTCTGAAGGTAATAGAGCTGTTCGATGCTTCGCGCCAAAAGTGGAGACGGACCGGCAGCTCCATTGCGGTCAACGGTGGCCACACTTTCCTTTCCACTCTCATCACCGGCCGCCAAAAGACGATCCCTTCTCCCCTCCATCAGTTTAGTGATGTCATTTTTAGAGATGGGGCCTTTCAGATATGACATGACCCAGCGGGTCTCAAAGAGGACCGGTTCATCCATATGGGCGGAATTCAAAAGGAACTGCCGTGATTTCATATCGGAAAGCAGATTTCTCACCAGCCTGACATCAAGTTTTCCGTCGCCGGCGCCAACAATCCCTTCCACTACCCGGTCCTGATCCTGACTGGTCTGCAGTCGACCGACAAACCAGGACCCGATATTGGACAATCCCTTGTAATCCAGATCCACCGGGTTCTGGGTGGCGAGGACAATGCCGATTCCGTAAGCCCGTGCCTGTTTCAGGAGAAGCAGCATCGGTTTCTTTGAGGGCGGGTTGGCGGTGGGCGGGAAATAACCGAAAATTTCATCCATGTACAGCAATGCCTTCAGGGAAGCGCTTCCCTGCTGCCGTCGCATCCATCCTGTAAACTGGTTGAGCAGCATGGTGACAAAGAACATCCTTTCAGTTTCACTGAGGTGGGCAATAGAAAAGATTGCCGTCCGGGGCCGCCCATCCTCTGAATAGAGGATTCGCTGAATATCCAGAGGCACACCTTCGGTCCAGGCGGCAAAGGTGGGGCTGGCCAGAATATTATTGAGGCTCATGGCAAGACTCATCCGCTGGGACTGATTATAAAAGGTATCGAGCCCAAAGACTCCAACCTTGTCAAAGGGAGGGTTGACAATATTGGCAATCAGGTTCTCCAGGGAGAGGTCTTCACCCTTGCGCCAGAAATGGAGCAGAAGCGAACTGAGCAGAATATGTTCACGACTCTTGAGAGGATCGCCTTTGATATCAACCAGAGAAAGCAGACTTGTGGTGGTGGAATTAACCAGGCTGTTGAGGGTGTCTGTGTCATTCAGCAACGGTTGTGACGGCGCCTTGAAGCTGCTGAGAACGGATACCGGCACTCCTGCCGTGGAACCGGGGGTATAAATGGTCATATCCGTCCTGTCACGTAACAGGCGGATGCGCTCCGGCCCCTGGCCCCACGAGGCCAGTCCCTTTTTCCATGTTTCCGCCACCTTTTCACCATATTCGGGAACGGACATCTCCTTTCCGGCAGCCTCCCCGGCATCAATCCAGGGAATAAAGTCTTCCGCACGCATTTCGGGAAAAGTCAGCAGCAGATTACCCATATCCCCTTTCGGATCAATAATAATAGAGGGGATATTATCCATAATCGCCTCTTCAATGAGAGCCACTCCCAATCCTGTTTTTCCACTGCCTGTCATGCCAATGATGGCCGCGTGGGTGGTCAGATACTTGTTCTTATAAAGAAGGGGCAACTCCAGCGATTCACCGTTTTCAAGATCCATTTCCCTGCCGAGATAAAGCAGGCCCAGTTTTTCATAAGGATATTGACTCTCCACTGTACATCCTCCCAAAATAAAGGCTGATTATGACTCCCCGGAATTTTTTACAACCACAGGCAGATCACAGTTTTCCCCAATCCCGCATCTTTTTTCAATCCAAACAATGAATTGAACCAACTGCTTAAGTAAGTACACAAGAGAGCGGAGAACTTCCAGTTATTTTTGAGCGCAGGCCAGCCTGATATGACAGGCACATCCCCATACAGGCTGGGTTTCATGGGGAATCAGATATTTTAAAATATAACCGGAATAACCATATCAGTTCCTTGTCAAACCCTCCCCTGACGCTTACATTCTTCACATAGACCACTTTGTGGTACACTCGAATTACTGAACCAATCCAGACAACCGGGAGGAGAGTTTATGTTTAATGACAGGATCCTGACCCTGGCACTGCTTATAATCATCCCCTTGTTTTACGGAGTGAATTCCCGGGCAAAACAGTTTCCTGCCACACTGCCGCCCGCCATGAATATCCCCCAGACAGCTCCCCTTAACCTGCCGGCACAGCAACTTGAAAAACCGCAGACAAAGTCGTCACCTGCTGTGTCTGTCCCGAAAACCAGACCGTCAAAAATCCCGGTGACGGAAATACAGTCGGTGAGCAAAAGCAGACAACCTGCCCTTCCCGCCAACAGTAAAAAAATAATTCCCCGGAAACGGCAGCTTCTTCCTCCTGTCGGGAAAAAAATTGTTCCTTCATCCATTGCCGGAACTGATTACTCCATTAAAAAACTTGAGTTAATCCCCTCCGGCCCCGGGAAGGGCCGGATCGCTATTACGGTCAAGGCAACCACAATTACAGGTAAAAAACCATCATCCCGGCCATACCCGATAGTACTGAAGAAGGGAAACAGGACCGTCTGGAAAGGCACAGGTACAATAAAGAGAATGTCTTTTGGCTGGGGGGACAAAATAATCACATCCTATGTTCCGCCAACCGGAACCACACGGCTCAAGGCGGAAGTAAACGCCTTCAACATGCGCAATCGGCTTCCGGAACTCACGGGTCGTACAGCCAACAATACCATGAACAGAACCGTGGTACGAAAGCCACCTCCCGGAAAAACCATGACACCTGTCAAACCCGCTGTCGTGTCGGCTGCTGGTACCATAAAAGACACAGTTCTTCCATCGATTGTCAAAAAAAAGACAATGGCCGGAAAGAAATTCCCCGAAAAAATTGTGCCCGTTGGTGGTGAGGCCTCCCTGCCTGCTGCAAATCTCAACCACGCCAACCGGTCAGACCTGACCGGACGTAATCGAAATCTCCCCAGAATTGATCCCGGAGTTGTACAAGATGCAATCAACGAATCCTGGGGAAGCTACTGGGGAGAACTGGCGATTATTGATATGAAAGAACTGCGCGGGGGGCCGAACAGCCATAAAATTGCCATCACCATCAGTGCGAAAAAGGTTTTCAAAGATTATCCCCGCAATATGCCCTATAAAGTTCTTCTCAAAAACGGTTCAGAAGTTCTCTGGGAGGGAACGGGCCATGTAAAAAACATATTATTCGGCTGGGGCGATTATATTGTGACTGATTTCGCAGTAGGAGAGGCAATTATGCTCGAAGCGGTCATCAACCCGAGGAACAGTGACGGAACCAGGGATTACCGGGAATACGATGCCATTCGCGGCAACACCCTCTCAAAACCATTTCACTGGCAGCCGTTCAGACAATATACAGCCCCCGGAACTGCCACAAGACGAAATGTACTGACACCACGGGAACCGGAAACCGAAAGGTACGGGCTCCGCCTGATAAACATCAGGCGAGAGCTGGAAGGGCCCGACTGGAGCCGGATAAAAGTAACCTACGACCTGCCGGAAACATTTCAGCAAAGAGGGGGACAATGCACATTCAGCGCGTATGGCGCCGAGGGGAGATCCTGGAACGAAACATATCAGAACAGCCGGGTACAGTGTATTCCACGGCCGGTACAGACAACCCGTGCCCCCGTCGGCCGTTTCCGGCAATATGAATTCACCTGCAGGGTCAATCCCGGTGTTTTCGGAGTCGCCCCCTTCAATGCCGGTGAAAATGTTGAACTGCTGTGCAACTCACCGCGAGGGGGACAGGTGGTGAAAATCGGCCTGGATCAAAAACAGTGGATCCCCAGGGCGTCAACTTCCGACCCGTGGGGACCGACCGTGGATGATATTGCAGATCTTTTTGTTCCATTTGCCTACATCGAGGGAAGAAATAAACCTCGTGTTCTGCGCCTTAATGTCAGCAATGCCAGACCTCGTGCCGTAACACGAGTACCGGTTCGGGTGGAACTGGTGCGGGCAGGAGCAGTTGTCGACACATTGGACTTTGAACTTCCCGCCGCAGGGCTGCCGTACAATCCCAGGGCCGGAGATAAACTGCTGAATATTGAAGACGGATCAGGCTGGGAATGGGCGGAGGTGGAAGACGGCAGACTTGACGCGAGCTGGGTCAACATCATTGTCGATCCCGACGGCCAACTGAGAGACAGTCACCGGGGAAATAACCGTAAACGCGTCAATATAATCGGATACTATCCGAAAAAATGATCAGTTGACCTCGCCATGGCAAGGCTTGCTCTTTTGATCAGGAAGTCGGATGAGTGTGCCCCCGGCCTCACAAGTGTCAGGCTGGGGAATGGGCAAAGTGGCAGACGGCAGACTTAGTGTACAGGTCCTTCAAAAACATAATTGCAGGTATCACACTTATACCTGTTTCCAGTCCCAAGCAACGCCGAGCTCTGCCTGCTGCAACGGGGACACTTTATATCCCGTTTACGGATTTCCTCTGCATACCTGCGGGCGTCATCCCCCCTCAGACCGGCCCCCTTCATCTCGCCCAATGTCATACGTACAGCAATCGCAATAAACCCGACAATCAACAACACGACGGCAAGAAGCAACAGATTAAACCAGTCAAACATTTTGATTCCACCTCCATCCGGCGTGGTATTCTTTACCGGGATATTGAACTGATAAAAATCACAATTTACGCGGGGCAGCACCTGCAGATTTTCTTCTCGCTGAAAACCAGACCATGACAACAGTACACACCGGTGTCAGAAAAAATGAATAGAAAACAGCCATGGAGTACGATGCCATACCGTACTGCAAACTATCTGGATTTTGCCCTGACTCTACAAACATCCACCATCCCCATCCTGTCACCACACCAAGAACTATTGCAATAATCACTGCATAAACAATAATACGAATTAAAATCCAGCTCCAGGATATCACTTCGGGAACAATAAGAAATGATCGAAAACGAGAAAACAAAGAGATAATTACAACTGCAAAAATAACAAAAAAAGTAAATTCCAAGGCATTTTCAGTAGCATTATGTAACCAGCCGTCTTCTTTTCCCGGTATCAGGTCATAAAAAACGTCCATTTCGGAACCAGAAATCATGACAACCGCCCAAAACAAGGATGGGACAAAGAGCACCTGTAATATTCTTTCTTTCAAAAACCCAATAAGCTTTTTCATAGTCATCGACCGGCCTGTCCAGAAATGGGGATTTTTGTTCGAGATCAAGGCGCACGGGAAATTACAGCGCAATATTACGTCATTTCATCGTTGACGTGACACTGGAAATAAGACGTTAATTCATTTTCTTTTTCCATTTTTCGTAAATTCACCAGCCGGATTTGAACTCCAGGGAGATATCCTCTATGGGCTGTTTCGCATCCAACTCAATAACCTTCACCTCCTTGCCGGCCGCGACTAATGCCTTACGAACATCAATTCTGCGCAGGGTCTGGTTTTTATAAGTTTTGATTGTAAAAGTCAGGTTCTTCAGGTCTGAAATGGTTGTCCACTGGGTATAGTCATAATGGATGCTTCCGTCTTTTCCCTTCTCCCGAATAGTTCCAAAGGGGATATCAAAAGCGTTCATAATATGCGCCACCTGCAGAACGGTTTCCTTTGCGGTCGGGAGCTGAACGGCTGCCTGTGAAAAGACAACAGCACGCACCAGCCGTGACGGAGGTGTGTAATCTCCGGGAAGGCCGACCAGGCCTGAGCCCTGGCCAAAGGTCTTAATTGTGGTTGCCGAGAGATCAAGCGGCTTAACATTTGTTGCAGATAAGTTAGCGTAGTTACTGAGGTTTGTCATGTGCCAGTCGAAAGTCGGCGAGTTGGTCAGAACGCCAAGCGGGTTATCAAAAAGTTTTAAGGTCTTTTCCGTGGGTTCGATTACCACCGAAGCTCCACTCCTGTCCGTCACCAGGAAATGCCCCGGAAAGCTTTGACCGCCTATCTCCTTTTGTGGATTCTGCACCAGAATAACGTTGTTATAATTTTTCTTCACCTCTGTAACTTCAGCAAAATTACTGAGCAGCCAGGCCACATAATCTTCAGGAGCCATCGACTTTGCGGCATCCTCCGAAGACCCCGCAGGATAATCTGCATAGCCGGGAAGGTACAATGCGCCAACATAAAGGCCTTTTTCGTTCATCCCGTCCACAACCATATGTTTCCCCATAAAATTATTCCCTACGAATCCGTATCTGGTCGTGTAATGTATTCCTTTTGCTTTTTCGGGAAGCGAGCTTGTCAGTTCAGTTCCGGCTGGAACAACAACAGCGTCGGATTGAGTATCGAGTCCAAATTCCATGGTGCGACCAACAACCACTCCCCCATCTTTTGCCGTAACATGAAGAGCAGTACAGGCGTTGACAGATATATTCCCCAGCAACGGTAAAATGCAGGCTGCGCTCACCAGCAATACTTTTAAGGCAATTTTTCTTCTCATTTTTTCCTCCAGTTCGCTTGAATTGCGGCAATCACCATAACGGACATTCCGGCAGGGAACAATCCGAAGTAAGATACCAATCAACATCATCACTCAACCATGTCATAGCCCCATGACACTCTTACTGAATTCCCTTTATAATCCAGAAAAGATCATGGTCAAAATCACTGTTCCTGCCCAAAAACCTTCGTATCAGTACATTGCTGAATAATGACGGCGGATCAGGCTGGGAACAGGCGGAAGCGGAAGACGGCAGGCCGGATCAATACATATTGCACCACCGACAGAACTGTCACCATTTTTGCCTGTACCAAATCGTTATCGCTGTAAAACCTCTGCCGCAAAGCGGGTAAAGGGTATGACTCTTGTCCGCAAGTCCCCCAGTTCATAATCGGCATCGCCCGTATGCACCTGGTAAAAACAGGGTATTTCTGTACGTCCGGCAAAATAAGCAAGATGCTTACCAACAGATTTTTCCCCACTTTTACATTCCACGGCAAAAATCGGCCGGCCGTCTTTCAGCACCACAAAATCAACCTCGCGCTGATGGTTGTCACGCAGAAAACAGAGTTCCATTGCATCGCCCCGGGTGTCTTCCTGGTAATGACAATATTTTAGCAGATTGGCTGCCACCAGGTTTTCAAATCGTGCCCCCGGCTCCGGGCATAGAGACCAGTCCCACAGGTAGAGCTTTCGGTCTTTTTTCAGGGATTTTATTTTTTTTGCAGCAAACGGCCTGATCCTGAAACAGTAATAGAGATTTTCAAGTATCCGCACCCAGCGGTCAACCGCTTCATGGGAGGCGGATAAATTCTGACGCAGTGAATTTATTGAAAGCAGCGAGGCAACTCAGTCCTGTAGCAGCATGGTCAGCAGGTCAAGCTGCCCCACATCCCTGACCTGTTCCAACGAGACAAGATCTTCATGAATCACCCTGGTAATCCGCTCCCGCTGCCACCGTTTCCAGTCCCGCTCCGACTGGGAGAAAAAGGGCTCCGGAAAACCGCCAAAGGTCAGCAGTGCCTGCAAATCTTCCCTGCCCGGATTGGTATTGATTTCATAGAGCGACAGTGGATGCAAACGATAATAATGGTAGCGTCCCTGGAGGGAGTCGCCGCCTTTGCGGTAATAGTCGAGACGGGCCGAACCGGTAATAAGAAAAGATGTCCGGGATTTGTTCTTGTCATACAGGCCCTTAACAAATTTACGCCACTTCTACCCAATCTTTTCCCGGCCGAACAGATACAATACTCAAAAAAATGAACAGGAGTGAACTCGCCCTCGGCATAAGGGTATGGTTTATACCGTGCCATCCTACAGCTTGAACGCCCTAAATCACTTACCTGCCCTGGATTTGGCAATCATCTTTATGCGTAGCGCAACCATCTGAATAAACTCATGAAAACGCACGTACTCGCGGATCAAGTGAATTGATTTGTTCGCTTTCGATTATCTCCATAAGTCTTGTGAAGCCATAAATGGCAGGTCTCCGACCTTTGGAGGGTGTAATGATCTTCACAACACCATTTTTCAGTAAGTTTTTTAAAACCCTGGCGGCATGTGGCTTTGAAAGGGAAGCATGTTGTGTGAAATCAGGTGTCTCAAACATTATCTTAGTAAAAAGAAAATCCTGTATTTCTATTGCACTCCGAGTTTTTGTCACAGTCTGAATTGTTGATTTCATTTCTTCGTAAAGCTTGGCAACCTGTTTGGCTCTTTGGGTATTAATTTCAGCTTGCCTGGCAATTGCCAAAAGAAAATATTCTATCCACTGTGTCCATGCATTACTTTCTGTTATGTGACGGAGTTTTTGGTAATAGTCATCTCTGTTTTTTTCGAAAAACTCACTGACATATAATGCTGGATATTTAAGTAACCTTTTTTCGTAGAGGAATAGTGGGATAAGTATTCTCCCAAGCCTGCCATTACCATCAAGAAATGGATGGATGATTTCGAATTGAGCATGGATAACAGCAAGTTGAACCAACCTGTCACGATCTTCGTAATGGCAATATTTTTCCCCATTTGAAAGACTCTCCAAAAGAATTTCAGGGGATGGTGGAACAAATAATGCTGTTTCTATTGATGAGCCCGGCGGGCCGATCCAATTCTGAATTTTTCGAAACTCGCCTCTGGCTTTGTTTTGTCCTCTGACTCCTTTTAGAAGAATAGAATGGATGTCTTTTACAAGATTCAGGCATATAGGTCTGTTTTCCAGTTCTCTTTCTGCATATTGAAGAGCATCTCGGTAGTTAATAACCTCTTCTATATCGTCATAATTGTCCTTTTTTCTTTTCGGGGACGCTTCGTATTCAAGAATGTCATTGAGAGAAGCCTGAGTACCTTCTATGCGAGATGATAAAACGGCCTCTTGTGTCATTAATGGGCTAAGAAACAGGAGTGGATTCTGGATATTCTCCAAAAGCCCATCGAATCTTGCCAATGTGGAGTTAGCTTTTATGATGCCTGGTAATAGTGATTCCCATGCAACATCATCAAGGGGTAATTTTTGTGGAGTAAATGGTTTTCGCATATTGTATCGTATCCTTTTCGTGTAAAATAAGATACGGAAATGCTTTTGTCAATCATTTACGATACGCAAATATTTGACCACCTGTTCACTGCCCTGGTACCGCTCCAGGTGACGTAACCGCTTAAACAGCCCCATCTACCCATAGCCGCAAAAATATGATTCACTCCATTTTTAATAATTGCAAGGAGTGAAAAATGACAATCTTAACAAACGTAGACCATATAGATGTTCTGTGATTATAATATGTTATTATTTCGTTCCGAATAATTTACCTACCGTTTTTATCGGTAGAAACATTCTACTTTTACCATTTGTTTTATATAGATGATGAAATCCATATTTCAGATAGAAATTTTCAACCGATTCGTTAAGGCAATCAACGACCACAGCATAAGCATGCATTTGCTCATTAACATGCCATAAAAACTCCAGCGACTTGATGAGAGTAATTTTTCCCAGCTGTTGTCCCTGTACTTTTTTGTTGACAGCCAATTGGGCAATGAGAAAAACCGAAACAGGATAATGCAGTAATTTTTTAGATAAATCTCCAGGCAAAGATGCTCGCTGGATGGAGCTCGGGGCAACAGTATAAAATGAACAAATAGGATATTTTTGGTTAGATAGTTTTTCCTTTACGGGAAGTACCATAGTTTTGCTCACACCGACCTTCATTTGACGAAAAGCATGCCGCTGAAGAAAAGTATTCAACTCTACTGAACCACAATTAAAAGAACTTCTATCATGAAGAGCTTTGTCCAACTCAACAAATTTTTTACTGCATTTCATTTGATTCCCTGCTTCCTGGTAAAAGCAGCAGCATCAACCAATTTTGGGTTTGGATATTCCAGCCCCTCGCATGCCTGGATGAATTTGTCAAAAATATCATTTTCAATCGTCATGCTTTCGTATTGTCGAATGACTTTTGTTGAATTCTCATCAATCAATTTTACGATGTACTCTGTTAAGCTCCTCTGCCCTAGAAGAGCTGAAGCCTTTTCAGCTTTTGCCTTTATTTCTGGACTTAATCGCATGTCCAAACGTGCTGTTGCCATAACTGACTCCATCCTTGTTAAGAATTGAGAAAACAATAGATTACGCCTTAAGAATAGTTCATAAACAGCAAGTTGTCAACAGTGACGGAAATTTTCCGTACGCAATATTCCTTAGGATAATTCCACACAGAACGCATAGCTCACGGCCAAGCGGTTTGCACTGATGAGCTATGAATAAACTATAAACTACAGCAACAAGGCAGAAACCGAAAAACCGCAGAGGTAGATTGTCCGGTGGAGCGTTTTGATAATAGTTATGGCCTATCAAGGAAACACGATAAAATAAGAGGTGTTAACCGCTATCTTTCATCTATTCAAAGGAGGTCAGCCAGTGAAATTTTATACAAAACAGCATAAGCATTACTGTGGAGTCGATCTTCATGCCAGAAAAATGTATATCTGTGTTCTTGACCAGCAGGGAAAAGTCAAAATCCACGAAAATATAAAAACAGATCCTGACATTTTTATCGAGCTGATTTCTCGTTTTATTGATGATATCGTCATTGGGGTTGAATGCGTTTTTTGCTGGTATTGGCTTGCTGATCTCTGTGCAGAAAAAAAACTCACAT
>NZ_JBPLBA010000062.1:0-23204 GCF_054039375.1 Desulfomarina sp.
GTTTCTTTTTGAGAATCTTCCTTTTGCTGGATCAGAAGAAGATTATGAACAGTTGCTGCCCTTTAATTTAACAGAAAAGCAATTGGAATTGCCTGTTGGGTGGAGTGTGGTTTGATGAGCGCTTACCATTTTTATAAAAATAAATTGAAAGGCCTTCAAACCATGATTACGTTCTTGTGTTGTAACGATTTAAAGGAGTAGACAAGACCGTTTCAATCAACATAACCGACGTTGTTTTTTTTGCAGTCGGTTATATATGATTCCCATACAACAGGAGGAAGATGCATGGCAGACAAAATGGCAGTTTACAAATGTGAGCTTTGTGGAAACATCGTGGAAGTTCTTACCGCCGGAACTGCAGATCTCATGTGCTGTGGCCAGCAGATGACCATGATGGCAGAGAACACAACCGATGCCGCTGTTGAAAAACATGTTCCCGTTCTCACGAAAACCGACGCGGGATGGACCGTGACTGTGGGTTCCGTAGATCATCCCATGACGGAAGACCATTATATCGAATGGATAGAACTCATTGCCGGCAAGACGGTATATCGTCAGTTTCTTGACCCGAATGATAAGCCGGCAGCACACTTTCCACCACTGGATGGTGATGTCTCAGCCAGAGCCTACTGTAATCTCCATGGCCTCTGGAAAGCTTAATCCTTCCTCCCCCGGACAACTGCTCCGGGGGAATTTTCAACTCCATTCCCACCCTTTGCTCCCGCCCCCTTCGCCTTGACAGAACCACAAAAAGTCCTCAGTTTGTAAGGATGGACCATGAAACAGGCCCAACTTCACCCCCCCCGGCAATCAAACCCGGGTTTCCCGGGAAAGGAGATGCTATGACACAGATTCTTATCATATATGCGAGTGATTTCGGTAACACGGAAAAAATGGCACAGGCCACTGCTGATGGAGTACGGTCGATCAAAGGGGCGCAACCACTTGTTAAAAAAGCTGAAGAGACCACAAAAGAGGACATGAAGGGAAGTGACGGGATATTGTTCGGCAGTGCTGTTCATATGGGCAGTATGGCCTGGCAGATGAAAAAATTCATCGACCGCATCTGTTCGGGACTCTGGCTGGAAGACAGTATGAACGGTAAAGTTGCCGGGGTTTTTGTTTCCGGCGGCGGTTTCGGTGGCAGCGGAGCCGGTGCGGAACTGGCCATGCTCAGCATGCTGAATAATATTGCAGAACTCGGCATGCTTATCGTACCCTTGCCCAAGAACACATCTCTCTATACAAAGGGTGGTCTGCACTGGGGTCCTTACGGTCGCAGTGCCGATGAATCCATGGAACATATCGGCGTAACTGACGATGCTCTGACGGTGTGCAGGACACATGGTGCAAACGTAACCAGGATCGCGATGATTATGAAGGCCCATCCTGTCTTTGTCGATTGATCCGGGAAAGTTCACAAGGGAGGAACCATGGCCAGTATAAAAAAGAACTACCGCACGGAAACGGACAGCATGGGAGATATCAAGGTTCCGGCAGAAAGCCTCTACGGCCCTCAGACCCAGAGGGCGATCGAGAATTTCACTATCTCTGATACTCCATTTCCCTGGAGCTTCATCAAAGGGTTACTTCTAATCAAAAAATCCGCTGCAGAAACAAATGCCGACCTGAAACTTCTCCCCCATGATCTCGCTTCTGCAATAGTGGACAGTGTCGACAAACTCCTCTCTTCCCGACCACAGGACCAGTTTCCAGTATCCGTTTTCCAGACCGGCTCAGGAACAAGCACCAATATGAACGTCAATGAGGTTATCTGCGGTCTTGCAGCCCGAAAAGGCATAAACCTGCTGCCCAACGACCATGTCAACTTCGGCCAGAGCAGCAATGATGTTATTCCTGCTGCCCTGCATCTCTCCGCAGCCATGGAAACACAGGACAAACTCCTTCCCGCTCTCGACAAACTTGCCGACGAAATTCTCCAGTTCGGCAAAGCCAACAGTGATGTGATTAAAACGGGCAGGACCCATCTCATGGATGCCCTGCCCATCCGTCTCCAGGCAGAACTTGACGGATGGGTCATGCAGCTTCTTGAATCATGTGAACGGATCAGGGACTCCCTCGGCAGGTTGCAAAGGCTGCCCCTGGGGGGAACAGCTGTGGGCAGTGGTGTCAACTGCCATCCCGAATTTCCAGGAAAGGTGATCTCCATTTTAAACGAAATAACCGGCCTTTCATTTGCCAGGGCCCCCTCCCTTTACAAGGGCATCAGCAGCCTGGACACGGTTGTGGAATTCTCAGGTGTCCTTAAAGCCACTGCAACCGCTCTCTACAAAATTTGCAGCGACCTGCGATGGATGAACTCCGGCCCCGATGCGGGCCTGTCCGAAATACGTTTGAAACCACTGCAGCCCGGTTCAAGTATCATGCCCGCCAAAGTCAACCCGGTTATTCCGGAAGCGGTCTGCATGGCCATGGCAAAAGTAATCGGCAATGACACAACTATCCAGGTCTGCGGCCTCGGCGGTAACTTTCAGCTCAATACCATGCTGCCGGTAGCGGCGACAACTATCCTGGATTCCATTCAGCTTCTCAGTGGCAGTTGTCTTTCCCTGGCAGAAAAGGTGATTCCCGACATGCAGGTTGACCGCGAAACATGTAAAAGCAGATTACTTCTCAATCCCATGCTCGTCACATCACTCAACCCGATAATCGGCTATATGAAGGCCGCGGAAATCGCAAAAACAGCAACCAGAGATAAAAGACCGGTTCTTGATGTGGCAAAGGAAATGACGGATATCCCTGAAACTGACCTTAAAAGACTGCTTGACCCGAAAAACCTGGCAGACTGGCAGGTGGAAAAAGAAAGAAAAAGACACTGACCCCTAACAGAATTTTTTCCTTAACAGATGAAAAAGCTGCACCAGGTAATGAAAAACAACCCGGAAATTCATCTTTGAAACCCCAAAACTCCGGTCCCTGAAAATGATGGGGACCTCCCTGACCCGAAGGGATTGTCCCCCTCCGGCCAACACCTCCAGGCCAACCTTAAAACCGTGAACGGATCCGTCAAGAGAGGCAAGTCTTTCCCGTTCCACTGCAAAAAAACCGGCAAGTGGGTCTTTCACATTCGTAAACAACCTGGCGGGAATGGTAGCCAGTTTTGATGCAAACCTGCGATAAAACGGCCAGTCAGGCATGGCAGCACCGGCCACATATCGACTGCCGATAACCATATCACAGGAACCTTTCAGAAGAGGCGTTATCAGCTCCGGCAGGAGTTCCGGAGGATGGCTGAGATCTGCATCCATCACTACCACAAACCGGGTATCGGCGGCACATGCCCCTGCAACAACCACTTCCATCAGATCGTCATCCGGCTCCAGGCAGAGCAGAAAAACATCTCCCTTTTCCTGCCAAGCCATCACCTTTTCCCCGGTTTTATCAGTGGAAGCGGAATCAACAAAAAGAACGGAGAAATTCAGCCCCGATTTACTCCTGACGGCAAACAGACGAGTCAGCAGAGGATCAATATTTTCCTCTTCGTTCAAAGTGGGAATAATAACAGTAACGGAACACATAAGCCCCCCATACACCAGATTCCTGACCCCTCTTAATTAACGCTCCAACTCCTCACGAACCACACGGGAAATATTGCTCATGGTATAGGGTTTTCGCAAGTAGATTATCAATCCAAGTTTACGGGCCTCCTTGATCCTGGCAAAATCCGTATAACCACTGGCGATAATCGCCCTCTGCTCCGGACGATGCAGCAATACCCTGCGATAGGTCTCCAGTCCGTCTATACCGGGGTCCATAATCATATCAAGAATGAGAAGATCAATATTATTCCTCTGCACATGGATCACAGCCTCTTCCCCAGATGAAACCGCAAAAGCATTGTAACCGAGCTCTTTCAGGATATCGGTGGCAATCATGCGCTGTTCCTCCACGTCATCAACAACTAGAATGGACTCACCCTGTCCCCGATACAGCTCTCCGTCAACCACGGGAATATCCTTTTTCTCTTCCATTGTTGCCGGGAAATAAAGAGAAAAAATCGTGCCTTCTCCAGTCTTGCTGACCACGTTAATATACCCTTTATGATCCTGTACAGTGCCCCAGACCACAGTCATTCCAAGGCCTGTGCCGCTCAAACCCATTTTTTTCTTGGTATAAAACGGCTCAAAAATAAACTCGAGATCCTCCTCATTTATTCCCTGGCCGGTATCACGCACAGTCAGCAGCACATAATACCCTTCATTCACCTTACCATAACCTGATACGGGTGTATCCAGGTAACAGTTCTCAAGTCGGACAACAACTTTTCCCGGCTCCCTCATGGCTTCGGCAGCATTGATAACCAGATTCATAATAGTTTTGCCGAGATGCAGCTCAGACCCCATGATCTGCATAATGTCCGGTTCCAGATCTTTCACGATCTTCACGTGGGGATGAAGATCAAGCATCTTCCTGCATTCCGGACTGTCAAGATATTCATCAAGAACCTTCTCAAGATTGACAACCTCCATGGCCGTAACACCGCGACGGGAGAGTGTCAGCAGATCCTGAACAATGGCAGCCGCTTTCTTACCGGAAGCCTGAATCGTACAGAGAGGAGCGTGCAGTTCATGATCTTTTGAAATCCGCATGAGCAACAGCTCCGGATAGGAAACAATTCCCGAGAGAATATTGTTCAGATCATGGGCCACACCCGCTGCCAGGGTGCCTATGGCCTCCATTTTCTGAGCCCGCGCCAGCTGATCCTGTATTATTTTTCGTTCCGCGACCTCTTTTTTCAACTGTTCATTGGAACGAACCAACTCCCTGGTCCGGTCCTCCACCTGCTCCTCCAGCTGGTTCTGGTACTGGGCCAGCTTTTCATCCCGCTTTTCTATCTCAGCGAGCATGCTGTTAAAACTATCGGTAAGAGAACCGAACTCATCATCATTAAATTTTTTCACCCGCACGGAGAATTTCTGTTTCAGTTTAACAGTTTCCATGGTTTTCAGCAGCTCAAAAAGCGGCCAGGCAATAAATCGATGGAGCCTGATGGAAACAACCTGGGCCAGTAAACCAAGTGCACAGATAAGGACAATTACGATGACAATAGAAATAATCAGTCTGTTATACAGTCGTGCCAGATCCGCTTTGATTGCCAGAAAACCAAGCCGCTTTTTATCCATCATGACGGGAGAGGCCAGGGAAAGATACCCTTCATTAAAATTATGCACCTCCTCCCCCGATTTAGCCTGCATGGCCTGGGCGAGAAGTTTCTTTTTCATTGCATAATCGATCTCTTCAACCCCTTTCCCCTGCCTTGAGTACCTGGCAAATACTGTACCGTCATTTCTGAAAATTGTGGCACATTTCACATACGGTGCGGCTTTCAAAGCTAAAAGAGTATCTTCAGCGGTCAGCGGATCATCAAATATTAGAGCCGCCGTACTGTTTTTACTGATGGTATTAGCGAGAATTGCCAGATTTTCCACCATATTACGCCTGAAGGAATAAACTTTATCGGTGATAAAGCATATGGCCATGAAAATAACGAGAAAACTGCAGATCGCCATGACTATATACGCCAGCTTGGCCTGCACAGGACGATTTCCAAACCGATGATTCATTGTTCATCCCCTGAAACTGTTGTTACAAGCCTGGCAAGTTTCAATACCTGTGCACTCACTCTGAACCCACTCTTTCTGATCTGCTCGACATTCATCTCTATCAGGATTCTGCTGCCCCGGGTGACCAGGTTGATCATTCCTCCCCGTCTGCAGAATCCAGCTTCCTCCCCCACCGTTAAAACATTATTTTTTATCGCAGGATAAGAAAAACAGGTTCCTTCGGGGACACTTCCCCTGGAAATAAAGAGCATATCTATTCTGGACCATACAATCTGATCAGGAGAACCATACTGTTCGACCACAATTTTCCGATTCCCCGTATATTCACCTGCCACTACCTTGCTCAAAAGGGACCCGAATGATTCTCTGCCAAGAACACCAATGACAAACGGATCCACCTTATGTTCTGATCCCGGCCGGGTAACAAATTTAATAAGGTTATAGAGAAAAACTGCTTTTACCTGACTTTCCTTGAAAACTTTCGGGTGTGCCGCAAGGACATTTCCTTTAGCAATACCCAGCAGCAAAAAAGTAAGCAGACAGGTTTCCAGGATACACCTGAGCCTTCTCCTCTTATTCCACTGGATTAAATTTGCAGTATCGGGTTGTGACATCATTTCCGTATGAAAAGCGACAATCAATAGTTCCAGGTTAATTTTGCAAAAAACCTTCGGGGCACCTCTGTACCGGTTATATTTGTAATACTGGCGTACTCCCGGTGCCTGGAATCCGTCAGGTTTTCAATATTGAGGCTCAGATCAAAATTTTTATTTATTTCCCAGCCAAGCCTGAGATCAAATCGGATATAGGCATCCACAGGCTGATTTCCCAGTTCATCCATATAATAAAACTCACTGTCAAGGGAGACATTCTCCCACACATCCATATAGGATCTTACCTGGACCATATGTTGCGGGTAATCGTCCTGTATAAATTTTCTGCTGGTTATTCTGATATCGGGATCTGCATCAAAACTCATCTTCAGCAGAGAATATCCAAAAGCAAGCTTCCACCAGTCCGCGGCCTGCAGGGTTGCCAGGAGTTCAAGACCGTAAGCTTTTCCAGACAATGCATTGGTAATATAGTTGGGGACCAGCAGGAGTGAATCGGAAAAGGTGGAAAAATACGGAGCGCCAACCTCCAGGGATCTGAGATTCTCGTAAACATTATAAAAAACGGCCGTATCAAGCGACAACCTGCGAAATGGCCGGCAACGATGACCAGCCTCATAGGCCACAAGTTCCTCCGCCTCAAAATCATGATTTCCCTCAATGGTGCTGGCAACCAGATTGCCGCTGGAATCGAGAGAAGCAACTGTAAAGATCGTCATATCATGGTCCGCCCGGGCCGGTGTACGAACAGCCCTGGAAACCGAGGTCCAGAACGTCTGGTCATTGCTGGTTTTCCAACGCATTCTCATATTGGGTTGCACTTCAAAACCACTGTAGTCATTATGCTCAAATTTGGAGCCTACAGTCAGCCACCAGCGATTATCCACCAGGATTATCTCATCCTGAATAAACGCGCTGAAAAGCTCATCAGTCCTCTCCCCGGGATTAAAATAAGTGTACTGCGTCGACGTAATCTCATCGGAACTGACCCGGTACCCCAGCCCCCAGACCACGTCATGATACGATGATGCAGTCCAGACATATTGAAAATCCAGATCAAACGTTGTCCTTTTTTCCTCAACAATCAGCAGATCTTTTTCCGTATAGTCCCAATATGCCTGAAGAGAAACCAGGTTGCCGTTGCTGAAATCTCCTTCCCATCTGGTCAAAAGATTCCCCGTGAATGTGTTAAAATCGGTGTCCAGATTTTCCTGGCCCGGAAAACCAGGGAAAGAATAGGCAACACCTTCATTACCACGCTGGATATCACCCTGTACCCGGATTCTTCTCTCCCGCTCCGGTTCGAGATCAACCCTGAATCCCCCCTGCATCATATCCCAGTCATCTTTGCCGTCTGTACCGTCTTCCAGGGGAAATTCGTTGTGCTCCGCCCCCTTCATGTAAAAACGATAGCCACCTGTTTTTCCAATCGCACCTCCATACCGTGCCGTGGCAATGAGAGGATCATATGATCCTCCTTCCAGCGACACCAGACCTCCCATGGTTTCAGACGTTGACTTGGTGATAATATTGATCACACCATTAACCGCGTTTGCTCCCCAGAGTGTCGCCCCCGGTCCCCGGATAACTTCAATACGGTCAATATCTTCCATCACCGTGTCCTGAACATCCCAGAATACTCCTGAGAAAAGGGGGGTATACACCGATCTTCCATCCATAAGGACAAGCAGCTTGTTGCTGAAAAGTTCCCCGAACCCCCTGGCACTGATTATCCATTTATTGCTATCCAGCTGAGAAACCTGAATACCCGGCACCATGCGCAGGGCTTCAGGAATATTCCTGGCCCCCGTTCTCTTTATATCTTCAGCGGTAATGACAAAAACAGCGGTTGCCGTATCCGTCAGCGATTCAGGCCGTTTCGACGCTGAAGTTACCTGTGTGCGCAGTAAGTCCTCAATGTTGAGCCCCTTCAGGTAGTCAAGACTGTCGTCTCCTGTTGCAGCCACCACCCGGCCGGGTCCATGAGAAAGCAGGCCAAATCCGCAGAGCAGTACGCTGACAAGCTGTGGACTGATTTTCAATAAATAGTGTGCCCTCAAATTCATTGTTTCTTCCTGTTTCAAATCACAAATGCGTTTTTCTTTTTCAGACTGTTTTCCCACACAGATCAGCCAATTTAATAAAGACGACTGGTCTCTACAAGGATATAAAAAAAAAGAGTCACATGGAAATTATTTCTCAGGAAAATAGAGAAAATTGCTTACAGGGATCCCGAATTCACAGGATTTTTTCCGTACAAATACGCTATAGCAAACAAAAGCGCCTGTAAATATTTTTCGGACTCTTTGAATGGCAAACAATACCATTCTTGACAGAAACCAAAAAACAGAATATATTCACCATAAATGGAGATTTTAACAAATGATTGACAAAATAAGTCTCGATATACTGAAAATACTTCAGGAAAAAGCCCGGATCCCCAATGTGGAGGTTTCCAGACAGGTGGGCCTCGCCCCTTCAGCCGTGCTGGAACGAATCCGCAAAATGGAAAAACGCGGCATTATTGACGGCTACGAGGTTCGTCTTAACCCGGAACGATTCAACCGGGCCCAGGTCGCCTTTATCACTGTGACCACAACCCCGCGTGATTGCAGGAAAGTCGGCGAAAAACTGGCTGAAATCAAGGAAATCCAGGAAGTGCATCTGGTGGCGGGATCAGACGGTTTCCTGGTGAAAATCCGAACTGGCAATACCACGGAGCTGGGCAACCTGCTCTGTGAAAAGATTCTCGCCATTCCGGGCGTTCTCTCCACCCGGACTTCAACTGTGCTGGCAACCGTCAAGGAAACCAGCAGAATCCCTATACAACTTTGACCTGGCCAGGAACCATGCCTCTATCACAATCCTTTAAAGAACGTCTCTATCCCCATCTTGAAACAATCAGAGGCCATTTTGGCACCCCTTTTCATGTCTATGATGAAACCGGTATCCGGGAAACGGGTGAACAGCTACAGAAAGTTTTTTGTGAAATTGAACATTTCAGGGAATATTTTGCTGTCAAGGCACTGCCCAATCCTAAAATCATGGAAATTATGCAGTCCATGGGATTCGGCTTTGACTGCAGCTCCATTGCTGAACTTAAACTCAGCCGTAACATTGGCGCCCGGGCCAGCGACATCATGTTTACCTCCAACAACACTTCACCTGAAGATTTTGCCGAGGCTGCAGAAAACGGTGGTTGTATCCTCAACCTGGATGATATAAACCTGCTCGACAAGGTTCCAGAAATACCGGAACTTATCTGCTTTCGTTATAATCCCGGGGCAAAACGAACCGGGAACGATATCATCGGCAATCCCCTGGAGGCAAAATACGGTGTCAGCCATGAACAGGTAATCGATGCCTACCGGAGGGCACGAGAACTTGGAGCAAAAAAATTCGGCATCCACACCATGGTGGCCTCCAACGAGTTGAACTATTCTTATATGGTCCAGACCACACGTATGCTGCTGGAGCTGATCAGAGAAATTTCAGCTGAACTTGATATTCGTTTTGAATTCATCAATATTGGTGGAGGCCTTGGTATTCCTTACAAACCTGATGAAGCATCCCTGGACCTGAAAAACATGGGTCGGGAAATTTCAGCTCTTTTTCACACCTTTGCCGGGAAAGAAAACTATCAGCCGGCCCTGTTCATGGAAAGCGGCCGCTACATGACCGGCCCCCACGGAGCCCTGGTTGTGAGTGCCATTAACCGCAAGGAAATCTACCGCACCTATATAGGGGTCGACGCCTCCATGAGCAGCCTGATGCGTCCCGCTCTTTACGGCGCCTACCACCATATTGATGTTATCGGCAAGGACTTCGCCAATGGTGCGGAGACCGTGGATGTCGTGGGCTCCCTCTGTGAAAATAATGATAAATTCGCCATTCAACGTGACCTCCCTCCCATTGAAGATGGCGATATCCTTGTTATCCATGACACAGGGGCCCACGGTCATTCCATGGGATTCAATTATAATGGCAATCTGCGGCCGAAGGAATTATTGTTGAGGGAAAACGGTGATATCGAACTCATCAGACGGGCGGAGCGGGTTGAGGATTATTTTGCCACCCTCGATTTTCCGCCGGACACCCTTTCCCGGTAAAATTTATGGCCATTGATATCGACATATTTCTTGATACGGTTACAGAAGCGATCAGGGATAAGGATGTCCCGGTCGTTGATCTTATTGCAGTACAGACCAGGGACCCGTTCAAGGTTCTGGTAGCAACGATCCTCTCCGCCCGAACCAAAGACGAGACCACAGCCAGGGCATCGAAAAAACTTTTTAAACAGGCCCCCGACAGGGAAGGGCTTGCCGGACTAACAGAAGAGGAAATATCCATGCTGATCTATCCGGTCGGGTTTTACAGGAACAAGGCCGGCTACCTGGCAAAGCTGCCCGAAGCCCTGGACAGGTTCGGAGGCCGCGTACCTGACACCATTGAAGAGTTGATCACCCTGCCCGGTGTGGGCAGGAAAACCGCTAATCTGGTGGTCAGCGTTGCCTTTGGCAAGCCTGCCATCTGTGTCGATACCCATGTCCACAGAATCCTCAATATCTGGAACTATGTGAAAACCGACACACCCCTGAAAACAGAGATGGCCCTCCGAAAAAAACTTCCGGAAAAACACTGGATTACAGTCAACTCCATCCTGGTTGCCTTCGGACAGTCAATCTGCCGCCCCATCAGCCCCCACTGCGATGTCTGCCCCCTGGAAGACGGATGCCCTCAACATGGTGTAAAACCGAGAAAAATCCCCGGCACCAATCAGAAGAAAAACCAAACACTCACCCTTCTTTCATGGAACGTCAACGGCATCCGCGCCATGGAAAAAAAGGGTTTTATCGACCTGCTGCAGGACCTTGACGCGGATGTCATCGCTATCCAGGAGACCAAGGCCCAGCCGGACCAACTCTCGGACAAATTAAAAAACATCCCGGGTTACACCTCATTCTGGCACAGCGCGGAAAAAAAAGGATATTCCGGTGTTGCCTTCTACAGCCGCATCACCCCCCTTTCGGTAAAAGAAGGAATAGGAGAAGCAGAATTTGACCGTGAAGGACGGGTACTCACCCTGGAATTTGACACCTTTTATCTCGTTAATATCTACTTTCCCAACAGCGGCAACCATCTGAAACGACTGGATTTCAAACTCCGCTTCAACAACTGCCTGCTGAATTTCGCCAGGGACCTGGAAAAGAAAAAGGATGTGGTGCTTTGCGGTGATTTCAACGTGGCCCACAAGGAGATAGACCTCACCCATCCGAAAGCAAATGAAAAACATGCCGGTTTCACTCCGGAAGAAAGGCGCTGGATGGACACCTTTATTGAAGCCGGTTTTATTGACACTTTCCGTATGTTCAATCAGGAGCCGGGAAATTACTCCTGGTGGAGTTACCGCTTTAACGCGCGCGCCAAAAACGTGGGCTGGCGTATCGACTATTTCTGCGTCAACCGGGCTGCCGAAAAACGAGTCAAAAGAGCCGAAATTCTCCAGGAAATCATGGGGTCTGATCACTGCCCGGTTTTGCTGGAAATTGGTTAGGAGTTTGATGTCAATATCGTTAACTTATGGACAAGATGGTTCAGAAAAGTCCCATTCTGACCTTGGCCGAGGGTGTCTGCAGCCAGGACGGCTGCAGTCAAGCCCCCAGGGACGGGTTTACGGCGTCCCTCGGGCGAGGTCGGAATGGGACTCATCGCTTAAGTTAACGACATTGAGTTGGATGTCATGAGGTATTCCCTTATTTTTCCGGCGCCGGCAGGCAGTGGATAATCTGCCAGATCCTCCGGGTGTATCCAGCAGAAATTTTTTATGTTGCTGCCAGTTCCGGGAATACGGCGGTCATCCAGGAGCACACAGTGAAAGCAGTGCAGGGTGACTTTATAGCGGGTGTAGTGATGCACAACAGTAGTAAGCTGTTCTTTAACCTGAACACTCAAACCACAGGCGGCCCGGATCGCTTCTGCCACGTTCATCTTCGTCCAGCTGCCCTTCATTTCTCCGCCTGGAAAATCCCACAAACCGGCCCAGAGCTTTTCCTCTTCTCCTCTCTGCAACAGAAGAATCTCTCCGCGGGAAAAAACAAGGCCGGCCACCCGAGTGACTTCAAGTGTTTTCCTTGTTTTTCCGGTAACAGGGCGCTTTGTCACCGTGCCATTCTCCAGGGCCAGACAATATCCGCTTACCGGGCAGGATTGACAGGCCGGTTTCCTCGGAGTACAAATCAGGCCGCCCAGTTCCATCAACGCCTGGTTATAAAGACGAGCCTGACCTCCGGGCAACAGCCTGTCGGCAATCTTTCGTATTCTGTTGTTTCCCTCTTTTTCCCGAACGGGAGAGGCGATATCAAAGAGACGGGCATATACCCGCAACACATTGCCATCCACCACGGCCACATCAATATTTCCGGCAACACTGGCAATGGCAGCGGCGGTATAGGGGCCGATACCTGGCAGTTTCAGGAGCTCCCCGGGATCGCAGGGAACAATCCCGCCATGTTCTTCCATGATAACAGCCGCAGCCCTGTGCAGATTAGCGGCCCTGGAATAGTATCCGAGTCCCTCCCAGAGTTTTAGAATTTCCTGGCGAGGAGCTGCCGCAACACTTGCGACATCAGGAAAACGGGCCACCCATTTCTTAAAATAAGTGACCCCGCGTTCCATCTGCGTCTGCTGCAGCATAATCTCCGAAATCCACACATGGTACGGATCGTAGGTCCGCCGCCAGGGCAGATCCCGCCTGTTATCCCTGAACCAACGGATCAGCTGTTCCTGCAGAGTGTTGCCCGGATCACCGCTGTTCACATTCTTTTATACAGCTCCAATGTCCGTTCCCGTGTCATCTGCTTTTCCCAGTCCGGTCCCAGACAGTTCTCCCAGAGCGGCACCAGGCCGAGAGCGGTGGTCACCATCAGATCAAGAGATTCATCACTCATGCCCGCGGTCAGGTTACGGGGCAGGCTGATATTGTGTCGTTCCATCATCCGCCGGAATTCCTTCACACCCTCGGGGTAAAATTCCTCGAGGTAGTCAAAGGCAATACAGCAGCCGATACCATGATGAATCCCCAGTACATAGGATAAACCATAGGAAAGCGCGTGACAGGCCCCAACCTGGGAATAGGCGATGGACATACCGCCGAAATAGGATGCCATCATCAGCTTGTCATCCCTGTCCTGATGGTCTTCAAGAAAAACCTGGCGACAGAGATCAATGGACTTTTCCCCGTAGGCCTTGCTGAACTCATTGATAAAAGTTCCTTCAAGGGATTCCACATCGTGGATATAGCAGTCCATGCCGGTGTAAAACCATTGATCCTTCGGCACATCGGCAATCAGTTCCGGATCAAGAATAATCTGATGAAACAAGGTGAAATCAGAATTAATTCCCAGCTTCTTGACCGGCCCCGTCAAAATGGCCGTACGAGAAATCTCCGCTCCGGTTCCCGCCAGGGTCGGCACCGCCACATGATAAACTGACGGATTCTTAATCAGGTCCCATCCCTGATAATCAGCAGATGAACCGGGGTTAGTCAGCATCAGGGAAATGGCCTTGGCGATATCCATGGTGGAGCCGCCTCCAAT
Organism: Desulfomarina sp.; assembly: GCF_054039375.1. NCBI lineage: Bacteria > Pseudomonadati > Thermodesulfobacteriota > Desulfobulbia > Desulfobulbales > Desulfobulbaceae > Desulfomarina > Desulfomarina sp. Next base: position 13,792 of record NZ_JBPLBA010000062.1, read on the forward strand.
ACCAATAATACCATCCGGCACAACATCTCTGTATGTCCTGATCTCCTCCACAAGCCTGTCAATATAACTGGTTTTCGGTTCATCATCCACATTGACCCGGAGCAGCAGATCATCCCCTTCAAGAGGCAGTCTCGATTCAATGGGTTTGTCCTTGAATACATCATCAATGACAAAAACCACATATCCTCCCTCACTAACCCGCCTGGGAGCAATGACATCACCAAGCTGGTTAAAGGCTCCCCGACCGAACATGATATTCGGTACTATGGCAAAATTTCTATACATTTTTTCTATTCCTTTTCTGATTCACCTGAAATCGTGAAGTAAGTAATTGGTCACAGGTACCAGGAATAAGCATCCTTCAAGCCCTCTTCGAAGCTGAGGAAAGGTTGCCAGCCCAGTGAATTTATACGGCCGGTATCCAACAGTTTTCTGGGTGTTCCGTCCGGCTGTTCAGGATTATACACGGTTTCTCCACGAAATCCCACCAGGCGGCAGATTATTTCCGCCGTCTCCCGGATAGTGATATCCTCTCCCGTTCCCACGTTCAGAAAGGAAGGGTTGCCGTCCTCAAAGCAGGACTGTTCCAGCCCCATCACGAAGACGGATGCGGCCGCCATATCATCCACATGGAGAAACTCCCGCCTCGGCGAGCCGGTTCCCCACAGCCTTACCCTGGGAATCACACCGGAATCAAGCGTTTTTGTATCCGCACAGTAGCCCATGCTCTCACAAATATCGGCCGGGATTGGTCCATATTTATCCTCATCCCTGACTATTCCTTCCACGTCACCAGCCATGGCCAGTTTCGCCAGATGAAATTTACGGATCATGGCTGGAATAACATGGCTGTTCTCCAGGTGATAATTATCACCTGGGCCAAAAAGATTGGTAGGCATAACTGAACGATAACGGGTGCTGTACTGCCGGTTATAGGCCTCACACATCTTGATTCCTGCAATTTTGGCAATGGCATACGGCTCGTTCGTGGGTTCAAGGACATCGGTCAACAGATATTCTTCCCTCATGGGCTGGGGAGCAAACTTGGGATAAATACAGGAGCTGCCAAGAAAAAGCAGATGTTCTACATCACTCCTCCAGGCCCCGTGGATCACATTGGCCTGGATCATCAGGTTCTGATAAATAAATTCAGCAGGATAACTGTTATTGGCATGGATCCCACCCACGCGGGCCGCGGCCAACACAACCCGATCAATTTTCTCCCTGCGGAAAAAAGAAAACACCGCTTTCTGATCAAGAAGATCAAGCTCCCTGTGGGTACGGGTAACTATATTAGTGCAGCCCATGTTCTTCAGTTTTCTGACAATCGCCGAACCGACCATACCACGATGACCGGCGACATAGATCTTTTCATCAGAAGAGAGAGAGGATGATGACTGAGTGAATCGGGGATCAATGCTCATCTGCGTAACTCCAGAGAGTACTTACATTATGGATTTTGGCCGAAGGCTTTACCTTTTACTCATGTTTCTCAAGAACAGCAAAACCTTCATTGCGGCAGAGTTCATCGCGGCGCGCTTCTTCCAGATCGTAACGCATCATCTCAGCCACCAGTTCAGCAAAACTTGTTTTCGGCACCCATCCAAGCTGTTTTTCGGCCTTGCCCGGATCCCCCAGCAATGTCTCAACTTCCGTGGGCCTGAAATAGCGGGGATCAACCCGGACTACAATGTCACCAACACTCATCTTGCAGCCAAGTTCACCGTCGGGAACACGCTCCACAATACCGATTTCATCAACCCCTTCACCCTCCCAACGCAGACCCACCCCCAACTCAGAAGCCGCTGCGTCGACAAAATCCCGTACCGAATGCTGCACACCGGTAGCAATCACAAAATCATCGGGCTTTTCCTGCTGAAGCATTAACCACTGCATCTCCACATAATCTTTCGCATGGCCCCAGTCCCGCCTGGCATTCATATTGCCAAGATGAATACAATCCTGAAGACCGAGAAAAATACGGGCAAGCGCCCTGGTGATTTTCCGGGTGACAAAGGTCTCACCGCGCAGGGGAGATTCATGGTTAAAAAGGATACCATTGCAGGCGTAAATATTATAAGCTTCCCGGTAATTGACAACAATCCAGTAGGCGTACATCTTCGAAACCGCATAAGGGGATCGAGGATAAAACGGGGTCTTTTCCGTCTGGGGAACCTCCTGTACCTTGCCGAAAAGCTCGGAGGTGGAAGCCTGGTAAAAACGGGTCTTTTCCGTCAAACCAAGAATACGAATCGCCTCAAGGACCCGCAATGTCCCCAGGGCATCGGAATTGGCAGTATATTCAGGTTCTTCAAAGGAAACAGCGACATGGGACTGGGCGGCCAAGTTATAAATCTCGTTGGGCTGCACCTTGCCAATTATATGGATCAGACTGGAAGAATCCGTCAGGTCACCATGATGCAGAATAAAATTTCTCTCCCCCTCATGGGGGTCCTGGTAGAGGTGGTCGATCCTGTCCGTATTAAAAAGAGACGCCCGCCTCTTTATTCCATGCACCTCGTATCCTTTTTTCAACAGGAATTCAGCCAGATACGCCCCATCCTGCCCGGTAATACCGGTTATCAATGCTTTTTTCATATTTGTCTGTTCTCGGTCAATGCCGTTAACTTAAGCGACGAGTCCCATTCCGACCTCGTCCAAGGTCAGAATAGGACTTTCCTGAACCATCTTGTCCTTAAGTTAACGACATTGTGTTCTCAATTATTGAATAAGGAAATCATAGAATTGCTATTCCTTTGAGGGTAACTGGTCGCAGGGATAGCAACTCTATGATTTTATTACCTCTGAGGAGTTACGGTCCAGGAGTATATCATTGAAATTTTTTAATGGAACGTCCCCGACCAATACCATAGTAAGCCAGCCCCATTGCCTCCACCCGCGCAGGATCATAGAGATTTCGACCGTCAAAAATCACCCTGTCTTTTAATTCTTTTAAAAGCTGCTCAAAATCCGGTACCCGGAAACTCTTCCATTCAGTGACAATGACCAGTCCATCAGCCCCATGAAGTGCCGCTTCCTTGGTCCCCATCAACATCAGGTCATCCCGTGTCCCATAAATCCGCTGGGCCTCTTCCATCGCCTCCGGATCATAAGCCTGCACACGGGATCCTGCCTTCCACAATGATTCCAGCAGCACCCTGCTGGATGCCTCGCGCATGTCATCGGTATTCGGTTTAAAGGAAAGCCCCCACACAGCAAAGGTTTTGCCTGCGATATCACCATTGTAAAACGACTGGATATGCTCAAAGAGTTTTTCCTTCTGGGCATAATTTACACTCTCCACCGCCCGCAGAATCTTTGCTTCGTAACCAATTTCACTGGCAGAACGTTCCAGTGCCTGCACATCCTTGGGGAAACAGGAGCCACCATAACCGCAGCCGGGATAAATAAACTGGTAGCCAATACGGGAATCAGATCCTATCCCCCTCCGTACCTGTTCAATATCAACACCCATACGCTCGGCAAGATTAGACATTTCATTCATAAAGGAGATTTTGGTAGCCAGCAGACAATTGGCAGCATATTTAGTGAACTCGGCACTGCGCACATCCATGATCATTATCTTGTCATGGTTCCGGCTGAAAGGCTCATACAGCTCGCGCATCTTTGCCTCCACCGCATCCGAATCGGTGCCGACAATAATCCGTTCCGGCCGCATACAGTCATCCAGAGCTGAACCTTCCTTTAGAAATTCCGGATTGGAAACAACATGCAGATCCAGATCTTTCCTTCGCTCTGCCAGGATTCCAAGCATATGAGCACGAACCTTATCGGCGGTTCCCACCGGCACCGTTGACTTGTCAATGACAATTTTCGCCTCTTCCATCAGTTCGGCAATCCTGCCCGCCACCGCCAGAACATACTTGAGATCCGCACTGCCGTCCTCATCGGGCGGTGTACCCACCGCTATAAACTGCAGTTCGGCATGATCAACACCATCTTTGGCGTCAGTTGTGAAAGCAAGTCGTCCCCGCTCATGATTTTTTAAAACCAGATCGGAGAGACCCGGTTCAAAAATCGGGATGACACCCTTCTTCAACCCTTCAATTTTGGTCTCATCCACATCCACACAGCAGACATTATGACCGACATCGGCCAGCACCGCTGCCTGAACCAGACCCACATATCCGACACCAAATACAGTTACATTCATAAAACCCTCAACATGGAAATAAATTAGTTCCGGAAACAAAGAAAAACAGCATAATATCCACCATCACAAAACTAATCAAGCCTAACCTATGGTTTATTCAAAAATAGAGTAACTGCTCACAGGCAACTCCTCAAACTGCTCGAGATCCGGGATGTCCCCGAGAATCACTTTATCATTCAGGGTCAGCCAGGCGTGGGCCTCCAGCCTGCCGTCCCCCTTTCTGACCCCGATATGAAAGCAGGTGCGATAGCCGTATTCGGCGAAAATTATATGCCCCGCAAGGGCCTGGGGCAGACAGCGGCTCTTAACAACCGTCATGGCCGACTTTTTAATAAGCCAGGAAATACGCCCGGCGGAAAGGGACGATGCGGCAAAACGAGCTAATCTCTTTTCGGCCTGTGCTGAAGATTCCCGCAGCAGGTCATCAAAAGAACGATGCTTCAATGCCCTCCGGAAACGGAACACCAGCAGAAACGCCTGGCAGAACACCAGTTTTTCGGAAAAAGTAAGAGAGAAGAATCTGCGAAAAGACGCCATAAAACTATTCCACTCAGTAATGCAACAGAGAGCCTTCTTTTCGGGCAATCCTTACAGCCAGAATAATGGCACAGATACCAGCCGCAGGAAAAACAACGGAAAAAATCGCCAGCACCGAAAGCTCACCATAAATTTCCCGTAATCCTGCCCCATTCAGCAACACCTGACGCAACGCTTCAAGACCGTAAGTAATCGGCAGAATTTTTGAGACATGCTGCAGCCAGTCCGGCAGGACCGCAACCGGGTACATGGCCCCACCCAGCAGACCGGAACTGACATTAAGCAGAAAACTGACGGGACTCCCCTGCTTGAACACAATTATAAATGCAGCAGAAAGCAGACCGATACCGACAAAAGGCAACAGCAAAAGAAGAAAAGCAAGCAGAAGTGCCGGAATACTGCCGGAATGAAACCGTACCTGAAACACAAAAAAACCGAGCATGAAATAAAACAGCAGTCGAAAGCTGGTGGACAGCAGCTTATACATATAGGAAGAAAAAAGGATGGTCATGATGGAAGTAGGTGAAACCAGTAATGATTCAAGAGTACCCAATGTCTGTCCACTGCGGATTTCCGCTGCAAAACTTGAGGTGGAAAGGGAGAGGTAATCGGTAACCGCAACCCCTATCAGCAGAAAAGAGAAATAATCTCCGCCATAACTCTCCAGGGAGGCAAGTTTTTGGTCCCCGATCATCCGTGCCAGCATGAAAAAGAGGGTCGAAGTAAAAAGTACCCCCGTTCCCTGCATGATGAACTGCAGCCTGTAACTGGCAGCAATTCTGAAATCACGTATAAGAAAGGCCATCGGCTTGCAGATCAGTTCACGCCAAAGTTCCATCCGGCCCTCCACTCTGTTCATGACTGTTCACCAGCTCCGAAAACGACTCTTCCAGGGGATACTCTAGTTTTCTGCATTCATAGATTCGCACCTTATTTTCGACAAGTCTGCCGATCAGTTCAGGTACTTCTTCGTCCTCCATATAACAGCGACACGCCACCCGGCCGCCTTTTTCATCCTCCTGTACAAAACCATCCAGACCGACAAGAATATCATCCAGCCGATCCAGGGAAAAATAATAACGCTGCCGCCCCGTCACGGCCTCCGTCAAATTCCCCGGCTCCCGGCAACCGATAACCCGCCCATGATGGAGTATGGTCACCCGGTCACAGAGCTGTTCAGCTTCCGCCAGATTATGGGTGCACCAGAGGATCGTTTTCTTCTGCCGCCTGGAAAGCTCAGTTTTAATAAACTCCAGCAGATCGCGGGAACTGATGGGGTCAAGATTGGAAGCAGCCTCATCCATCAGAAGAACCTGCGGGTCACCCAGCAGCGCCCTGGCAATAGCCAGCCGCTGACGTTCCCCGGATGAATAGGTGCCGAGCCTGACCGAAGCTTTCTCCGACATCCCCACAAGATCAAAAAGATAGTCAAGCCGTCGTGCCAGTTTTCTGCCGGAAAGATTATGGAGTTTACCGAAAAAAACCATGTTGTCTCTGCCACTCAGCCGCCAGTAGAAGGAACGGGAATTGGTGTTGACAAATCCCACCTGCTCCCTGATACGTTTTCCATCCCCCGCGCCATCCAGACCAAGTACGGAAACAGTACCACCATCGGGAACAATCAGGGTAGCAAGAATCTTCAGCAGCGTTGTCTTGCCGGCACCATTAGGCCCCAGCAACCCCATAATCTCCCCCTTCTCAACGGAAAACGAGACCTCATCAAGGACCCGCACCTGTCGGACCCTGCCGGACAGCAGACTCCGCCAGTTTCGTACGGGAAAAACCTTGGTGACATGATGCAGCTTGATAGCGGCCATGGCTCATCCACCGTAATTGCTCAAGATATCGACTTTGCCTTCCAAAGTTTAATATTCTCCCTGATCCGTACGGCGGCCCGGCCGTCACCATAGGGGTTGCTGTGAATCACCGGGGAATCATTTTCTCCGGCATCAAGCAGCCTCCCCACTTCCTTCACAATCGATTCTCTGTCCGTGCCTACCAGTATCACAGTTCCGGCCTCCAGGGCCTCGGGACGTTCTGTTATTTCCCGCATGACAAGTACAGGTTTTCCAAGGGACGGTGCCTCCTCCTGAATACCGCCTGAATCGGTGAGAATCACCCGACATCTGTTCATCAGAAAAACAAAAGGAGCGTAATCCAGCGGTTCAATGAGATGGATATTTTTTTTATTCCCCAGGATGGAATAAACAGGCTGCTGCACATTGGGATTAAGATGAACAGGATAGATAAAATGCAGATCAGGATTCCCGGCAGCCAGGTCTGAAACCGCCGCGCAGATATCACGAAATCCGGCACCGAAATTCTCCCTTCTGTGCCCGGTTATCAACACATACGGCTTTCCAGCCAGAACCACATCTTTTGCTGAACCGAAAACATTTCCCCATTCCCGCCTGTCCCCGACCTGATCCCGTACCCACAGCAACGCGTCAATAACAGTATTACCGGTTACATGAATATATTCTTCCGCCACTCCTTCCGCCCTGAGATTCCGCCTCGCGGATTCGGTTGGCGCAAAATGGAGTCTGGCAAGACGGGATGTCAACACCCTGTTGGCCTCTTCGGGAAAGGGCGCGGCAAGATTGCCGGTCCGCAGCCCGGCCTCCACATGGCCTACTGGAATACCACCATAAAAACCGGCAAGGGATGCGGCAAAACAGGTGGTCGTATCCCCGTGAACCAGGAGCAGATCCGGTTTCTCCTCCCCGATAACATCTCTTATCCCCAGGAGCACCTTGCTGGTCACATCATACAAGTTCTGGCCCACCCGCATGATGTCCAGATCGTAATGCGGAACAATGGAAAACAGTTCCAGCACCTGGTCCAGCATCCTCCGATGCTGCCCCGTTACACAGACTTTTGCATTAAAGTGCGGATCCTCGGCCAGAGCACGCACCACTGGAGCCATTTTTATAGCCTCGGGCCGGGTACCAAAAACTGAGAGAACCTTCATCACACCACCACACAGTTACGACCGCTGTTTTTCGCACGGTAAAGATTTTCATCACATTTCTTCAACCATGCCTCCCTGTCCATTCCGGGAAAAAGGGTGGAGATACCGATACTGGCGGTTACGGAACGATCCGGCAGTATGGACAGACTCTGAATCTCTTTTTGAAGTTTCCTGGCAACCTCAAAACAGCCCTCACTGTCAGTATTATACAGTATTATGAGAAACTCTTCTCCGCCGATGCGAAAAGGCATATCACTCACACGAAAATTATGTGACAGAATCCTGCCCACAGCTTTCAGCACCCTGTCACCCGTATCGTGACCAAACTGATCATTGACCGCCTTGAAGTGATCCAGATCCAGCATAATCAAGGAAACAGGATTACCGGCACGTCTGTTCCGGGTAACTGCATGTTCGAGAGAATCCTGTAGCAGGAAGCGTTTGTACAGACGGGTCAGGGGATCAAGGACAGCCTGTTTCTTCAGTTTGAAGTGCTGCCTGTAAATTTCATGAATGGCAGCAAAAGCAAAAAAACTTGTGCCCAGCAGAATGGCAATAAACCGTATGGCAACAGGCTTCTCCAGAACCTGATAGGCTGCAATGCAGATGATCCCGTCAAAAACGACGTTAACCTTCCATGCCAGTTTTTCCGGAAGAATATAATAAATGGCAAACACACCAAGAAATGCCCAGTAAGAACCCCTTACATCCAGTTGGAAAATCGCCATAGTTATCGCTACAGTTATGGCAGGAACCACGGCAAACAGATTAATACTGTAGCAGTATATTCCCCGCCAACAGTACCAGGAATTAACAAAACAGACCAAAACAACTGCAGTTGTCAACCCTCCCAGCAGAAAGCGGTTCTGGATGAAATTAAAGATACAGAACGGCAACAGAATCACAATGGATGCTAACGCAACCCACTGAGTGGACTTTACCAGAAACTCGGGAACTTCATCTATCTTCTTTTGTGAATTCATTCTCCTGAATCCTGCACAAAGTGGTTACAAACAGCACTCCAGAAAGCTTGGTAAAGCTTTTTGCGGTCAAAGTCAATACTTTCAAAGTAATTGTTCACAGGCACCCAGCTTTTCATGGTCTCTTTTGTCCGCATAGGTTGGCAACATTGAGACAAGTGCAGGCCCTGAGATAAAGATTCGGTAATCTTTCTAATGAATCCTTGTATATTGGAAAAAAAACCACCAATGTTTTCCCTGTCCGGAATGCAACCGGAATATTTTTTATTTCACACCTATGAGTAATTTTGTTCAAAATCAGGGACTGAAAAAATAAGCGCAGACATCTAATTGATATTTCAAGCATTATTTTTTTGAATATAACACAGAGTTTGGGCGAAAGTCCCTTTTATGGACAGGCAACAACTAACATTTCACCTGGAGTAATGATCATGAAGACACACCAATTATTTTTAGGAGCGGTTTTTCTTTTTACCTCAACCACACTGCTCACACCAGCCTTTTCCCCGGCCACCGAGCCCGGTAAAGCCGCTTCCATGCTGACCAATATTGCCAGTGAGGCGGGACTTATGGAAAAGATCAATATCAATACGGCAAGCGTTGACGCCCTCTCCCAGATTCCCGGCATCGGACCGCAGATCGGCCAGGCAATTGCCGCCTACCGGGAGGCCCACGGAGCCTTTGCGAGCGTAAAAGATCTTGCAAATATTGACGGGATAGACGCCAGCCTGCTGGAAAAAGTCATGCCCCT
>NZ_JBPLBA010000063.1:0-11267 GCF_054039375.1 Desulfomarina sp.
ATCCTTCAGGGCATCTCCAGCCCGAACCTGGATGTTCCGCTCGCTGTAAAACTCACGATTCATCGAAAGTGACACTGAAAAATCGATTTCCATACCATCTTCTGTTTTGATAATGCCATTCGCCTGAAAATCCATGGATTCATATTCATAATGAGACTCATGGTAATCATAAATCAACCCGAAACCTGCACCTTCCCTGTCAGCCGGTGCCGCAGTGTCACCAACATCCGGTACCGGTTGAATATCCCGCACTATCGGATCGACAAGATCAAATTTCCGCCCTGTAAGACGTTCAACAAGTGATTTCAGAAGACGGACATTGAGATCCGATTCCATTTTCTCTTCTTCCGTCATTTCAAAATTGAGCGGATTAATATGGCGTCTTTTTACACCGCTCCTCCCAAGGGAAATCCTGTCACCTTTTCCCCGGCCATAATCATACAGACGGTGCTTTCCTCTACCTTTCCCAGTACCACGACTTTCCAGACCGGATTTATCCTTCCGGACTGTCAGGGATTCATTTTTTCTGTGCTGTTCTGTGAGAGTATGTTCGGAAAATAACTGTACAGCTGATGCGGCGATTTTCATAGCAGAGCCCTCCATGGCAGAAAAGTGAAAACAACTGACAACGCTCATCCGTGAACGCATAAAAAACACACTATCTGTATCGGTCCATTTCGAAGATTTGTTTACATCGAATTTCCAATGCCGTTAACTTCTGGACACCCCAGCTTTTTACGGGTTTTTCTCCGCGCAGGCAGGTAAAAGCAAACAATAGAACATGCAAAAACCTGTGGCAGATGAGCAATTACAGGTCAGAGGCAATAAAATCATAGAGTTGTTGTCCCTGTGGATAGTTCCAGATATCCCGCCAGGGAATCCAAGAAATCAGTTGCACGAGATTTTTCATTGCGATAGGATACTCGAATTTCAGCATGTATAACTCAATGTCGTTAACTTGTGCCTGTCCATAGTTGGTCTTTTTGCCCGATATCTGCGTTGCTCGAAAAATTTTATCCTCGGAGGTAAGCGTAGACTCCGATATCAATTATATGCCAGCGGTAAAATTTCCCGTGCGCCTTGATCTCGAACTAAAATCCTCATTTCTGGACAGAAACTTAAGGACGAAATGATCAAAAAAAATGAATTGCGGAAACAGGATTGTGCGTTTTTCCTCAATTATCCGGTGATACCATGAATACACTTCGAGTCGAAAAAATAGGGGGCACTACAATGTCCCGTTTCAATGAGGTTCTTCAAAACGTCATACTGAAAGATAAAAACGATATTTATAACAGGATATATGTCGTTTCCGCATATGCCGGTATTACCAACGATCTCCTTGAACACAAAAAAACAGGAACTCCAGGTATTTACCAGATATTTGAGCAGGGAGAAGAGTGTGAAACGGCAATGAACCGATTGAAGGAAAGACTCTGTGAACTGAACCGTAAATTTGCCGATATCGGCCTGGATATAAAATCAGCCGACCTCTTCATCTGTGAACGAATACGATTTGCACTCAATATTCTGAAATCAATGAATAATGTGCTTGCATCAGGCTATGTCAACCGCAATGAACTGCTGCTGGCCGCAAGGGAACTTCTGGCCTCCATCGGTGAAATGCACAGTGCCTTCAATACCGCAAACATCCTTCAGAACCTCGGGTACAATGCCACCTTCGTTGATCTGAGCGGCTGGAAAGACAGCAGAGAAAGAACAATCGATGAACGGATCCGCCATACATTCTCGAAACTCGATCCAAGCAGCACCATCTGTGTGGCAACGGGATACACCAAGGGAACGGAAGGTATCATGAGAGAGTTTGACAGGGGCTATTCCGAAGTCACTTTCTCAAAAATTGCCGTATTACTGGGTGCCAGCGAAGCAATCATCCACAAGGAATACCACCTCTGCAGTGGGGACCCTGCTATTATCGGTGAGGACAGGGTCCATCCGATCTGTAACACCAATTTTGATGTTGCAGATCAACTGGCCGACGTCGGCATGGAGGCAATTCATCCCAAAGCTTCAAAACCGCTGGAAACAGCCGGTATCTCCATCCGGGTCATGAATGCCTTTGATCCAAGCCACAGTGGTACACTGATGACCAAGGATTACATCTGCCCCCAGTCAAAAACAGAAGTTATCACCGGCTCAAATATTGTTACCTGCCTTGAAATTCACGACACTCACATGGTCGGCGAGGTCGGCTTTGATATGAAAATCATGCAGGTGCTGGAAAAACATAATGTCAGTTATATCAACAAGGCCACCAATGCCAACACCATAGGCATGATAATCTACGAAAAAGACTGTACACCTCAACTGGTAAAGGACATGCAGGAGCGGTTCGAACTGGTCACCACACAGAACGTGGCCATAGTCTGTGCCATCGGCTCAAATATCGCCAAACCCGGTATTCTCTCCAAAGCCACCAGGTCGCTTGCCGACGCCAATATCAACATTCTTACCGTCTCCCAGACATCCAGACAGACCAATATGCAGTTTACCATTAACCGTGAACACTTTGTCCCGGCCCAGCGGGCCCTGCATAAGGCACTTTGTGAGGAAAATAACACCGGAGTATCTTGAAAAATTTGAATTTTGCAAAGTGGCCGCAAACCTGAATCCGTAAATTCATTGGATAAAGCGAGGAGGGTGATTTTTGCAAACAAAACTGTTCTAATTATTGAGGGGTCAGTGTATTTTGTTGTTATGGTGGAAATTTTCAGTTACATACCCATAAATTCAGAAAATGGGGACATGCAAAATGAATGGACCAGCCGACTCTGCCTGGGACGGAACAGAACGGCGGAAAAAAAACCGCAGACAGGGTAATCGCCGGAAAAGCATGGAAAGAAGGTGTGACACCAGGGAAAACCGACGGAAACAGAAAAAAAATCTTCGCACCTGGGTACGCTCCCTGACAAACTCACGGCTTGGCGTCGACAGACGCAAAGGAAAAGACCAGCGGACTATCCATGACCAAAGGAACCCGTCACCCCGTTCAATGCTGACCAAGGAAGAACTGGCGGACCTCCTGGGGAAATAGATTTCCGACAATCACTTCGTAATTGCTCACAAATGCTACAGATTTTTCCAGGCTCTTCTTCGCTATCGCCAACCTATGCGGACAAAAGAGACCGTGAAAAGCTGCGGTACCTGCGAGCAATTATATCACTTCTCTTTTTGATCACTTTTCCCTTCACAATCCTCATCAACTGAACATCCTTCCTCCTTCTGCAGAAAGGGCAGATAACTATATCCTCCGTCTTCTGTTCCGGAAACAGTGCCATAATCAGTCTCACTCCCGCAGTTCTCCTGAAGATAACGGGTGATTCTACTTTCTCCCTCAAAAATCTGAATTTTTTCCTGCTCCCGGACAATGAGGACCGGAATTTCAGTGATATCTAAATTTTTGAGAAAATTGACATTCACAAGAGGATCATATTCCGGCAGGCGACTGCTGCCGGGAAAGGAAAAACGTTTTACCTTGTCAATAGGGTTGAAACGGATATTACAACTGCGCTTTTCACCCATGACAGCAATCACATTCTCACAATGGGGACAGGTCTCGGAAAAAAAGAGGTACAGGGACGGTTTACTTTTTTCTCCTGGAACCTGTGCACAGCTCCCTTCATCAAGAGAAACTCCGGCCGATGTGTTAAAATCAAGAGAAGACAGAGCAAGAAAAACAGAAAAGAAGAGAACTCCCCCCCCGACAACCTGCCTCACCCCACTCAAAACCGTCAAAAGAACAATGGCCGAACAGACAATAAGGCAATAGGAACAGAAAGTGGAAACAACCGTATACTGAAAAAAAACAAGAACACCCTCGGCGGCTATGCCTCCAAAGAGTACAAAACGCGCAAGGATATGGAACAATTCCCTTTTCTTTCGAACCTGCAGGAAACACCAGGACAGAAAGAGGAAATAAAGACAACCGGCAAGATTAAAATAAAAAGGCGACACCCGGGTAAAACTGTCCACCACGGCACAGCCGTCATTCAAACAGATACCCTTGTTGCCGAAGAGTATCAGGAGAGCCTGGGTTCCAGTCAGCAGCGCTGCAAGAAATGAAATTATTACTCTGACCATAACAGAATTGAAACTACCCAACTACTTAATAATTCTATATTTTTATTACATCTGGATTGAAATTATTCATAGCATCAATGATAAGAATATCATACAGTTTTGCAAGTTAGCCAAAGAAGAAAATCATACCTTTTTAAAAAATTCAGTTTCCAGACAGTTTCCTCCTCTTTTCTTGCATCTGTGCAACGCCCTGTCGGCCCTGGAGAGCATGGTATCCAGATCGTCCCCCTCGTGAAAAGAAGTAACTCCGCAACTCACAGTAATAAGATTCTCAGGATCATCAAGTTTGCTGCCCTTCCCGCCCAGATCTGCCATCCTGATCGCCTGCCTTATCCTCTCTGCCATTTTCATAACTCCATCCGTTTCCTGACAGCAGAGAACGGCAAACTCATCCCCTCCCCATCTGGCCAGGGTATCGGTGGGGCGGATATTTCTCTTGATGAGTTGAGCAACATTTCTCAGGACATTATCTCCGGCCAGGTGCCCGTTCTTATCATTTACATTTTTGAACCTGTCAAGATCCATCAGAATCAGACTGAATGGTTTTCTGCCGCGGGAATACGAATAAACCATATTTTCAAAATCTTTCTCCAGAGACCTTCTATTTGCTGCACTGGTCAATTCATCTGTCACTGCCAGTGTTTCCAGCTCCTCCTGGTACTTATTTATAGTACCGAGAGTTATCAGAACAACAAAAACAGAAGCCACCAGCCCAAGAATAATGGTGCGAATAAAATTTCGCCGGGCCGTAGACAGAACCCTGCTCTCATCCTGTTCAACCAGAAGAAACCAGGAAAATGAACTAATAAACCGCACAGTAAGAAAAACCGTCCTGCTCCCCCTTTCAAACTCGTAGTTTTTCGGTTCATTTCCTGTTGCAAGTATTTCTTCGGTTATCTTCCCGATTCCCTCCATATCGCCAATAAATACCTTTTCGATATAGCTTTCCTGCGGATGCACCATGATCTTCCCTTCGCGGTCTGTCAGATAAACAACCCTCTGGTATTTCTGCTTATATGCCCCAATGAGTTCAGAAACGTGTTCGACTTTCAGGCCGACTCCGGTCACACCAAGGAGTTTTCCTGCAGAATCGACAACTTTATAATTTATGAAGATCGTCAGAACATTGCCGGCTGCCTCATCACTATCGACATCAATGTCATATTCATGGTGCTGTGCTGCAAAATCATAGTACCAGACATCGTGGGAATCCAATGGTGAAACAGTTTTATGAATCCCGTTGTACCGGTAGTAGATTCCAGTATGGGCAGAAACAAAAAATGTGGTGAAAAAATCATATTTTTCTTTAATTCCTTTGAGATACATTATAACCTTCTCGACATCTTTTTCTCCACTGCTGACCCAGTCTTTTAAAAAATGGTCGGAAGCCATGGAGGATGAAACAAGCAGGGGCCGCATCATTTCTGAGGTCAGCTCAGAGTAGATATTATCCATGGTCAGGGGAAGATCATTCTGCAGAATTTCTGCCCGGACAGACGCTCTGGTTATCATATAGTTGATGGAGCTGATGCCGACGAAGGAACAGAACAGTATTGCCGCTATCAGAAAAAGCAGCCGATTGCGTGTTGATGGTTTTTTCATACCGATTATTTCTCAGCCTGATTTTTCATGGAACCGGACAGAGGCAACAATTGACAGAATATCGACGGGACACTAATATCTCTCCTGAATCCGTGGACTCTCACAGTTTATCACACCAGGGAAAATATCTCTATTTTCCACTTCGAAAATCCATAATGGCCAAATGGTTTCAAAATACGTATAAAACTCAGTCTGACACCTGCGAGCCTGGGGATGTGGCTGTTTTACCAGGCGTATTTCAAAAACCACATCATATTGGCTTGAAAAATCCATACTGACATTTTTCAATCAAATTCCTTATCAATTGAGATTTCCTGTGATTTTTGATCGCAGGCCAGCCTGGTAAAGCAGGCACATCACCAGGCCGGCTGAGTTTCATGGATAATCAGATAATGATTATTTTTTATAACACATTGTTTGAAGAATTTGCCAAAAACAGCAGAATAAATTATCTTGGTAAACTTTCATACTTTATTACAATTTTGGACAGTATTTATTCAACGTCGGTAACTCAGGGACAGGATGTAAATACATTTTTTCATTATCTTTGCCCTGCCGAATTGGCAATTTCACCGTATCCGGGGGCTCGCAGGCTTGCCTGTGTCTGTCCAGAAATGAGGATTTCTGTTCGAGATCAAGGCGCACGGGAAATTTTACCGCAGGCATCTAATTGATATCGGAGTCTACGCTTACCTCCGAGGATAAAATTTTTCGGCCAACGCAGATACTCAGTAAAAAGACCAACTATGGACAGGCACTTGCTTACCTGCTTCGTTATCATATGTTGAAGTATGCTGATACATCAGCGCTTTGAACCTCGCAAATACCCTGAATTTTACAATTGCAGAATTTATGCACAAATAAACCGGCCGATTGCAGGATACAGGTACTGAAACAATGACCAGAGTATTTTCCTTATTTTTCGCGATTGCCGTTCTTTTTACTGCATTCCTGCGCGCAACTTCGTGTACTGCTTCTGTATTCCCAGGAAAAACAGATGATTTCAACCTTTATTTATACAGTTCCGGACAGCCGATTTATTTTATTGTGGTGGAAAAATCATCCCAACGGCTCTTGCTGTTCAGCCAGGAAAGAACACTCAAACTTCTGAACAGATTCATCTGCGCCACAGGGGAAAACCCGGGAACAAAACTTGTCAGCGGTGATTCCCGCACCCCCGAAGGGATATATTTTATCACCCGTTACTATGAGGATAAAAAAATCACAGTCTTCGGCAGCCGTGCATTCCATCTTGATTACCCAAATATTTTTGATAAAAATGCCGGTCACAACGGTGACGGAATTTATATTCACGGAACCAACAGACAACTTCTTCCCTTCAGCACAAACGGATGTATTACCCTCAACAATGATGACCTTGATATTCTTGCGCCCTATCTCACCGTGGATACAATTCCTGTAGTAGTGGTGAACACATTGCATACACCGATAAGCAACCGAACTGTTGTTTTAACAGCACATGACGGTGTCCTGAAAGACATTTTGACACAGTTTTTCCCGGATATTGCTGACATTGACAGAAATCTGATTGAAACTCTGACTGTTTTTCGTAAAAAAGAGACAGCGATTGCAACTTTAAATTACTTCTCCTTTGATGGCGACCGTATACGATATAAGAACAGGAAAAAAATGTATCTCAGACGCGGCCACTCAACAAAATGGCGTACAGTGCATTCCATCCAGTCCCAGAATGGTATTCCTACTATCCTGGCGATCCATCCGCAAAAAACGAACCTTACGGAAAAAACATCTCCACGGACCTGGGTCCCGCAAACTGACGAGAAGGATGAAATTCTCAATTTCATCGAACAATGGCGAACAGCCTGGAGCCGCAAAAACATATCTTCATACATCAACTGCTACAGTCCCTCTTTTCGCAGCGGCAGACTGAACCTGGAAAAATGGCGAAAGAAAAAAGCCCTGCTGAACAGGAAATACGCATTTATCCACGTAACTCTTGATAATATAAAAATTAAATTAACAAAAAACGGTGCTGTTGTGACATTTGATCAAACATATATCTCTGACCAATACAAAACAGCCGGCAGAAAAACACTGCACCTGATCAGGAAAAATGATAAATGGCAGATCCAGCGAGAATATATGTAAATTTTGTGTATAAAAAGGCACCCCATGATATCCTTTATCCCATATAGATTTCCTGCAATATGCTCCCTGGTGGTCATAACATTTTTTTCCCTTTTTTCCCCACCCCAGCCCCAGGGATCACCCCTGCAGAGACAGCATAATGTGTACTTTGCCAACACCGAACATGAACTGCATGTGTTCAAGGTTTTCGGCAAAAAACCCGGTAAAACCATTATGCTCATCGGAGGAATCCAGGGAGATGAACCAGGGGGATATCTTGCTGCTGATCTCTATGCCGACATCAACCTGAAACAGGGGAATCTCATTGTTGTTCCCAGGGCAAACTTCTATTCCATTCTCCTCAATCAGCGGGACGGTCTCACCGGTGACATGAACCGCAAATTCGGCCAGAAAACCGCGGCAGAAAAAAATATGGAGCAGGAAATAGTCTCCATCCTGAAAAAACTCATCGGCCAGGCAGACTGCCTTATAAATCTCCACGAGGGTTCCGGTTACTATTCTCCTGTCTGGAAAAACGAAATGGAAAATCCCCAACGATTCGGACAGTCAATTATTTTTGATGCCGCCACCTATTTCGGAGAAAAAAAACAAAAGCTCATTAACCTGGAAAGCATTGCCCGAAGGGTACTTGAGAAAGTCAACCATCAGATTGAAAACAGGCGGTATCATTTCAGAGCCAACAATCATAATACCGTATCGGAAAAGACAACACACAGGGAACAGAGGCTTTCGGCGACCTATTACGCTCTCACCCAGGCCAATATTCCTGCTTTTGGTGTTGAAACCTCTAAATTTATCAAAAAGAATGAAGAAAAAGTTGCACTGCATAAACTTGTTGTCAACACCTTCATGGAGGAATTCGGTATTCTCCCTGAAACTCCCGGAGTCCATGTTGGCAAGACCGAACTCAGTTACGTCCTTGTAAAAATTAACAACGGGTATCCCTATGCCGTCAAAAACGGATCCAGCCTGCAGATTGAAAAAGGTGCCGAGGTTGTTGTCACTGATATCATAGCCAATTTTGACAGGGGACTTGCTGCGGATTTTGTCGGCATGGGAAGCTACAACGATACAAACATACCGTTCAGGATAGCCCTGCCGACAAAAGTCATTATCCGAAAAGACGCGGAAACCTGTGGATGGATTCAACTCACTGTAGCAACGGATAAAGACAACATGTTGCCCGGGTATTCATCCGGGAAAACAGAACACAACATTCAAAGCAGGGAACCTCCGGTCAGCGAGCTGCGGGCTGAAGAGGTAATCATTAATGTAAACGGCAATCTATTCCTTGTTAAAGAAGGTGAAGTGTTGCATATTCCAAAAGACAAACCGGTCATCATAAAAGGTATCAGAAGTAATATCAGCAGGCTGGACAGTATGATTTTTGCCAACCTGAAAGGTTTTGCACCACCAAAATCAATAAACGACGGGAATGATATCAACTTCCCCATTTTTCCGGATCAGGATCTCTGGGTGAGATATTCTGAAAACAAAAAAGGTATCAGGTATCCTATAAAGGCAACTTATAAAAACAAGGTAATTGGAACCTTCTGGCTTCACCTGGATAAACCTTCATCCCGTAAAAAAATAATGCAGTAAGGAGAACATGATGATTACTTATTTATACTGGATTGCCATTTTCATTCTCACCCTCGCACCTCTCTATTTTCTTGGCTTTAAGGCTGTCAAATGGAAAGCGGCTGTAATTGTTGCATCCATTATTCTGCTGGCCGGCTGGTCAACTTATTATTTCCGTCTGCAACAGGTTTTTGTGAAACGGTATGGTGGTGTTATGACAATTCGTGTCCCGGAAGGGCAGCATCATCTCGGGGCCACGTGGAAGGATGACAATCTATGGATCGAAAACTTCAACTCTGAAACAAACACATGTATTTTCAGTGAATATTCCAAAGGAAATCTTCTCCAGGGCCGAGTGACTATAAAAAATTGCAATCCATTGCTTCCCCGTCGGCCGGATGCTGTCCCTGGACAGTAGTTTTTCCTAGTTGACAATGATTACCATTGTTATTAATGTGAGTGTAAGCTGGCAGCCACAGTTCAATCCGACTTACTCTCACACAGGAGAAAAACATGAAAATATCTGTAGACAAAAATGTTGTTGAGATTACCCCGGAATCCCCGGAAGAAACCAGCGCCCTTGATGTTTTATGGAAAATAATAATAGACTGTTACGGCAACAATAAAAAACTGGTTCCCATGGGGCAGTTTATTCCCGGTGTTGACAAATTTGCCCGCTTCAACATTGAAGGTCCCAAGGAGTAGAATACCTTTTCAAGGTGCACATTGCTCTGTCAGAAATGAACAGGAAAAGCCTCTGACACCAATGGTATTCCCTCCCTTTTTCAAATACACAACATTCCTGTTTTCCCGGAATGTTGTGTAGCAGGTCACATGATTAACAGCCCTGTGACCGGTCACATTTCAAATGTCGTTTCCTGTTAACTATTCATATCTTTTTTCAAAAGTGCATTTTTTGCACTTTTGCCGCCAGACGGGCAAAAAACATTGCCCGTTTCTCGTCACTCTATCCATTTCTTTTTATAACAACCTGATAATACATAATTAATTTTTCTGGCATGTGTCTTGCTATTCTTCTTGTGAATCAACAGAGATGATTGATCACAAAACAGGATCTGTTCTGAAATATATGAACAGGAAATCCTGATTTTCCGGAGGTTTGAAATGCAAAACTCATTCGAAAATTTTGAAATTCACCCGATAGCTCTTGCCCCGTCACGCAAACGGATGGATCAGCGCAATATACTTGGCCACCTCATTGCCATAAACCACCAGGGAACCGGACAGGTCACCAGCATGGATGAAAGAGGTCTTTCTTTTGGCTGCCTCTACCAGCATCAGTTTCCAGACGAATGGCGGATGGACATCCTGGACTCCAAAGGCTGTCATATCAAGCAGCTGAAGGTGAGAAAAATATGGGAAGAAATCAACCCGGAAAGCAATTTTGAAGTTGAAATCGGTGTGGAATTTTCACAGATTTCTTCTTACCAGCAGGAAGGTCTGGATAATATTCTTTCAAACCTCCATTATTATGTTAACAGCAGAATGACTGTCACCTGACTATTTCAGATTTTACAAAAGTCTGAACTCCTGTAATCGGTTACAACAACTGATTCAGGCCAAACAACTCTCTCAATTGTCGGGCAAACATCTTATATATCTGCAGCAACAAATCTCTTCTCTCAGCATTATCCCTTCTCTCCCGGCACAGAAACTGTGCAACCTCCTACAAGAGCCCAATCAAAAGTTTGCCCGCTTTTTTTACAACCACTCACACAGGATCAACCTTTTCTCTTCCCACAACTGTCCCCCTCAAGCCCTTACGTTTTCAAAAAAAATTCTTCTAAATAACAAAAGAAATTTTTAAATTTGACCGGGCAACGCCCAGGTGG
>NZ_JBPLBA010000064.1:0-7659 GCF_054039375.1 Desulfomarina sp.
TTCCCCTCTGGCTCCGGAACTTCTGCAAGAAACTTTGTCAATTCTTTGAAAAAAATACACGAGTCTGCCGATATATCAGGGGGGTTGAAGATCTTGATGATTGTAAAATCGATGAAGATTGCCAGGCGCTCCGTGATTTTCTGAAAAAACACCAGGATAAGCTGAAAGGCGTGCGGCAGTAATATATTTATTCCAGGCCGCTTCCTGAACCAGCATTGTAAATTCAAAAATAAAATCAGTTTCTTATATCTTGATCCGTGGAATTTCCGGATCGTTTTGGGTGAAAAAAATATTGGATCCAAAGGAGATAGGATTCACTGACTTGGCACATAAAGTGTCCGTGCCGGCGGGGGCGGTATGGATATCTGGGCTCAATATGATCCCGGCTGTGGGCTTTAGACATCTGTGTAGCCGGTGGAAATATTGGCTGAAGACAGTTGAATTTCTATGTGTTTTTTCCGGGTTGAATAATGACGGCGATTGTATTATAAAGTGCAAATATATTGCAGATTATCATGATAAATCGAAATATATTTGAGGAAAATAATGTATAAACGAATCCTTGATCTGCCCGCACTTTTGAAAAGAAAATCTTTTTTCCTGTTTGGTCCCAGGGGAACCGGAAAAACAACCCTTGTCCAGCACACACTATCAGAGAGCACAATCATCGATCTGCTTGAAATCAAAACCTATCGTGAGTATCTGAAAAATCCATCGATCCTCTCAGAACAAAAGCTGCAACCGATTGTGGTTATTGACGAAGTTCAAAAGTTGCCGGAAATACTCGATGAAGTGCATCGACTGATCGAAGCAAAAAAAATAACATTTTTACTCACCGGCAGCAGTGCCCGTAAGCTGAAAAGAGGCGGTGCCAATTTGTTGGCAGGCAGGGCATGGTGGGCGGCAATGCATCCGCTGACATCCATCGAAATCCCTGATTTTGACCTGACGACTTATCTGAACAGGGGGGGATTGCCGGTGATTTATCCCAGCGAAGATTATGTCGAGGAACTAAGGGCTTATGCGGGTCTGTATCTGAAAGAAGAGGTCCAGAATGAAGCCCTGACCCGGAAGGTGGCTCAGTTCTCGGAGTTCTTGGATTTAATGGCCCTGACAAATGGCGAAGAGATCAGCTATCAATCCATTGCCGGTGACTGCGGTGTTTCTCCCAACTCCGTTAAAAATTATATTCAAATACTCGAAGATACCCTGGTGGCTTTTCAGTTAAGGGCGTTTACAAAAACCCGCCAAAGAAAAGCCATAACAAGATCCAAACTTTATCTTTTCGATATCGGCGTCACCAATTCCCTGGCAAACCGGGGGGAAATCAAGAAAGGCTCCGAGCTGTTCGGCAAGGCTTTTGAGCACTTCATTATCCTGGAGATCCGGGCTTTTTTATCCTACTCACGGAAAAAAGCAGAAATGTATTATTGGCGATCCAGATCCCGGTTTGAAGTCGACTTGATCCTCGATAACACGTGGGCAATCGAAATTAAAAGCGCCACATCCATACAGGACAAGCACCTCAAAGGACTCAGGGCTTTAAAGGAAGAGGGGATGATTCAAAAATTTGCCATCGTCAGTTGTGACCGCCATGAAAGAAAAACAGCGGATGGCATCACCATTTTTCCCTGGGCGCTATTTTTGGAAAAGCTATGGAAGGGGGATATCATTTAATGCGGTGCCTGCCGAATCCTATGACTATTCGTTGGATAAAATAGATTTGGTAAACGAATGCATGAGGACTGGGAAATTATCAAAACTAAATTACATCGCTATATAGTGAATTGGCAGGGGGCGGGGTTAGTTGTCCTTCCAAAATCGTAAATAAAAAAGGGTAAGGACCCGCTACGCAGTTCCAAGCCTATGTTCAAATAATACTATTGTTTAGTAATTTGTTAACTGGTTTTTTCAATTTTAATTTTCACCATGGTTCCATGCACAAAATTAAAAAAACAAGACACGATAATCGGGCATGTTAAACCGGTACGATAGATCCCCTATTTGGTTGCAGGATATTTTTGATGAAAAAAATTTACGCCCACAGCCTCGAAAATGCACCTGTAGATAAATGGCAACCCCTAAAAGACCATCTGGAGAATGTGGCTGAAAGAGCATCTGCATCTGCACGGTTTTTCCGTGGTGATGAGTGGGCATTTCCGGCAGGGAAAAACCATGACATCGGTAAGGGAACACTTTCCTGGCAGGCCTGGTTACGAAACGTTAACCAGATTGTTGATGAATTTGCCGATTCCTACAATGGACATCCCAATCACGCCGCAACCGGAGCGCAACTTCTGTTCAGGCAATCCGCCCAGGCCGGAAAGTTGCTTGCCTATTGTATTGCCGGGCATCACGGAGGGCTCCCCAACTGGAGTTCCGGCCAAAAGTCAGGGCTTGGGGAAAAACTTGCCGAACAAATGGTAACAATAGATTTTCCGCATATCATCGGTGAATTGCCAGCAAACCTCCCGTTTCCACTGGAGAATGATCGTGCCGGTTTTCAGATTCAGTTTTTTACACGGATGCTGTTTTCCTGTCTCGTGGATGCCGATTATCTTGATACAGAAGCGTTTCTTGACAAAGAGCGGACCGGGTGGCGCAACTGTTATCCATGTCTGGATGAGTTGCAAGATCATTTCTGGACAAACTTCAATACGCTGCGCAAGAAGGCAGATCCTGATTTATCTGTGAACAAATATCGTGAACGTGTGTTAAGCGACTGCCTGCAAGCCGCAAATGAATCTCCAGGAATTTTTTCGCTTACCGTTCCCACCGGAGGTGGCAAGACTCTGGCCTCGTTGGCCTTTGCCCTGAATCATGCCAAAAAATATAAAAAACGAAGAATCATCTATGTCATTCCGTTTACAAGTATCATTGAACAAAACGGGGCCGTTTTCCGGGATATGCTGGGGGATGATGCAGTGCTTGAGCATCATTGCAATTTTATTGCTGATGATACGGACTGGCAAACCAGACTGGCGACTGAAAATTGGGATGCGCCAATCATCGTGACCACCAATGTCCAGTTTTTTGATTCCTTTTATGCCAATAAGCCGTCAAAATGCCGGAAATTACATAATGTGTCGGAAAGTGTGATTATTTTTGATGAAGTGCAGGCAATCCCCGTTGAGCGATTGACCTGCTGCCTTGAAGTCATCCGGGAGCTATCCAAAAATTATGGTGTTACCGCGGTACTGTGTACGGCTACCCAGCCAGCCATAGAACGTTCCCCCCACGTTCCTGTCGGGCTGAAAATCGACCGGGAAATTGTCACGGATATTCCGTTGCTTTTTGCCAGATTGAAGCGCACCGAAGAACATTTCGTCGGCACACTGACTGAGCATGAAGTATCTGAACAACTCGCGAACCTGCAACAGGTGTTATGCATTGTCAATACCAGGCAGCAGGCCTTGGATGTTTTTGAAAACCTGCCAGAATGTACTGAGAATTTCCATTTAAGCGCCCTGATGTATCCGGCACATAGAAGCGAAATTTTCGCCAAGATCAGGAAAAGGCTTGAAAACGGAGACCCGTGCCGGGTTGTCAGCACCCAACTGATAGAGGCCGGTGTTGACGTTGATTTCCCGGCTGTTTTCCGGGCAACGGCCGGAATTGATTCCATTGCCCAGGCAGCAGGCCGCTGTAACCGGAACGGTCGAAGCCCTGTCCCCTGCAAGGTATCTGTTTTTGATTTCCCGGAGGAGAGTGGATGTGCCTTTTTCCGGCAGGCAGCTCAATCTGCGAAAAAACTGTTTGAATCATTTGCCGGGAAACTGACCGATCCGGTATGCGTGAAAGAATATTTTTCCGATTTTTTCTGGAAAAATGAACAGATGATGGACAAAGGCGGAATATACGATTTGTGCCGTCTTGCCTATATGGGTGAAATTCAGTTTCGTGACATTGCCGGGTTCAGGATGATCGAATCGGCAACCCTGCCGGTGATCGTCGCCCTGGAGCAGGAGTCAGTGCAGCTTGTCGACAGCCTTGTCCATGTGGAGCGACATGGTGGTATTTTACGAAAGCTTCAAAAATATGCGGTCCAGATATATCCTTATCAGTTGGAAGAAATACAGAACTGGCTGGAAGATCCCGTTCCAGGTGTATGGGTGCTTCGTTCGGAAGAGCTGTATTCCCGTGCGACGGGTTTGCGATGCAGTTCTCCCCAGGGCGAGGCATTTTTTGGCTAACCCGAATAATTGTATGGAGGTGTTATGGGAAAGCGCTATGGAATCAGATTGAGGGTATGGGGAGAGTATGCCCTGTTCACCCGACCGGAAATGAAGGTAGAACGGGTCTCATACGATGTCATCACCCCGTCGGCGGCCCGGGGTATTCTGGAGGCCATTTACTGGAAACCCGCCATTTGCTGGATAATCGACCGTATTCATGTGATGCGTCCAATCCGGTTTGAAAATATCCGGCGCAATGAGCTGGCCAACCGGGTATCCGTCAACAACCGGGACATGAAAGGAGACCGGCCGGTATGCCGCTATATTGAAGATGATCGCCAGCAACGGGCCTCAATGGTGCTGCGGGATGTGGAGTATATCATTGAAGCCCATTTCGAACTGACTGGAACAGAGGACAATGATCCGGGCAAACATCTGGCTATTTTTGAACGGCGGGTCAAAAAGGGGCAGTGTTTTCACAGGCCCTACTTTGGCTGCCGGGAGTTTCCGGTCAGTTTTGCGTGGTGTGATGAAATTTCGGAATCCGTATTTTCCGGCGAACAGGAACTAGGCTACAT
Source organism: Desulfomarina sp. (assembly GCF_054039375.1). Taxonomy (NCBI): domain Bacteria; kingdom Pseudomonadati; phylum Thermodesulfobacteriota; class Desulfobulbia; order Desulfobulbales; family Desulfobulbaceae; genus Desulfomarina; species Desulfomarina sp. The sequence continues at coordinate 4,754 of NZ_JBPLBA010000064.1, forward strand.
GCTGCACGACATTGATTTTGCCAATAACATGACCCCTGGTTTTTTCCGGGCAGTAATGTGTGATGGCGTAATCGAGTGCCGTAAAGAGGTGGTTTCATGATTTTTCAATCTTTGATCAATCTCTATGACCGGCTTCCTCAGGGTGATCCGAAAAAGGGTGTGCCATCGTATGGTTTCAGCATGGAGGATATCGGTTTTATGGTCACCCTTGACCGGCACGGCAATATGATCGGCCAGCCTGAAGATTTAAGGGAAAAGGTTAAGGCGGGTACCTTCAATTACCGGCTGTCAATGGTTCCCTATACCAACCAGGTGAATGTACGTGCCAATGCTGCCGCAAGAACACCGAATTTCATGGTGGACAAGGCTGATTACATTTTCGGTATGTCCGGTAGGGCAAAGAAAAACGTCCATCATGAATCATTTGTCAAATTATTGGACGAGGTAACGGGCGATACAGATGATGAGGGCGTGCTGGCGGTCAAGGAGTTTCTTGAAAAATGGAACCCTGCTGATTCTCCGGGACTGGAACACTGGAAAGACATTTCCGGAATGCACGGTAAGTGGATAGCCTTCCGTCTGCAGCAAGACCGCTGTCTTGTCCATGAGCGGCCCGAGGTTCAGCGACTCTGGCGTGAGTTTATTGCCGACCAGAGTTTTCCCCAAGGAGTCAATTTCGTTGATGGCCGTCTATCCCCTTTGCAGGGGCAATTTAGCCAGTTCAAATTTGGCTCCGGCGCTTCCCTGGTTTCCTTTAATGAAAAAGCATACGAATCCTATGGCAAAAAGCGGGGAGAAAATGCGCCCATCTCTGTTGAGACTGAGTTTAAAAGCGCTGCGGCCTTGAAATTTATGCTTCGCAGCAGAACCCAGCGGTTGAAGATAGGTGATGCGACAACGGTTTTCTGGGCTGAGCGGGCATCAGTGGTGGAACCGTTTTTCGGACAGGTAATGAATCCAGCGCTTGATAACCAGGCAGCAGTATTACAGGTACGAAAATTTTTAGAGGCTGTCTGCAAAGGCACGCTTCCGTCTGATCTGGAAAAAGATCGGGATCTGAAATTTTATATCCTGGGGCTTGCTCTGAACAAGGCGCGATTGGCCTTGCGTTTCTGGCATGTCTGCACGGTGAGCGAGTTGATGAACAGGTTTCGGGATCATTTCAATAATCTGGCCATGGAAAGATCGGAAAAGGATATTGAATTTCCCGGAGTCTGGCACCTCCTGAAAGAAACAGCCAGGGAAAGCAAGGATATTTCTCCGGTCCTTGGTGGTGCGCTTACCCGTTCCATCCTTACCGGCGCCCGCTACCCTGAAAGTCTGTTTCGGGGAGTGATTGGGCGTATCCGTGCGGATCAACGAATCAATTACCTGCGGGCCGCTATTCTCAAGGCGGTTCTCCAACGAAATTATCAAAAGGAGGTACCCATGGCATTGGACACGGAAAGAAGAGATACGGCCTATTTGCTGGGACGGCTGTTCGCTGTTCTGGAGAAGGCACAACTGGATGCCCTTGGCAAGGTCAATACCACAATCAAGGATCGGTTTTTCAGCGCTGCCTCGGCCACCCCGGCCAGTGTTTTTCCACGGTTGATTCGTCTGAGTCAGCATCACATTGAAAAGGCGGAATACGGGTATGTCTCAGACCGGAGAATTGCAGAAATTATGGAACATATAACCGATTTCCCTGCCCACATGGACCTTCAGGAGCAGGGCATATTCGCCATTGCCTATTATCACCAAAAAAATGCTCTATATCGGAAGACAGAGACCAAGACTCAAGGAGGTGGAAATAATGACTGAACTGATCAAGAACCGCTATGAATTCGTCCTGCTGTTTGATGTCAAAAACGGTAATCCAAATGGTGATCCGGACGGAGGAAACATGCCCCGCATCGATCCGGAAACCGGACACGGTATTACAACGGATGTCTGTCTGAAGCGCAAGGTCAGAAATTATGTGGAACTGATCAAGGAAGATCAATCTCCGTATAATATCTATGTCAAGGAGAAAGGGATACTTACCGAGCGGCGGCAACCTGCCTATGAAGCTGTATCAGACGAAAAAGACAAAGCAGCAAAAATAAGCAAGGCCAGGGCCTGGATGTGCAGAAATTTCTTTGATGTGAGAACATTCGGTGCAGTTATGTCAACCAAGGAAAATAACTGCGGACAGGTCCGGGGACCGGTACAGTTCACCTTTGCCAGAAGTATTGAACCTGTCGTACCTCTTGAGGCAAGCATTACCAGAATGGCTGTTGAAACCAGAAAAGAGGCAGATGCCCAGTCCGGCGACAATCGTACAATGGGCCGAAAGGCGTATATTCCTTACGGACTCTATCGGGTTCACGGATTTATTTCCGCTCCTTTGGCCGAACAGACAGGTTTTTCCGAAGACGACCTTGAATTGTTCTGGGATGCCCTGGTGAATATGTTTGACCATGACCGCTCTGCGGCAAGAGGAGAAATGGCATCCCAAAAATTAATCATTTTCAAACATGAGAACAATCTCGGCAACGCACCGGCCCACAAGTTGTTTGACCTGATTAAAGTAAAACGAAAAGATGGCAGCGAAGGCCCGGCACGAAATTTTTCTGATTACAAAGTAACTGTTGATGCCATGCCGAATGGTGTAAATCTCATTGAAAAACTGTAACCTGAGGGCAAAATGAATTTTCAACAAGGAGAACTGATCCTCTACCAGTCCGACGACGGCCGGATCACCGTTGATGTGCGTTTGCGTGATGAGACTGTATGGCTGACTTTGAACCAGATGGCAGATCTGTTTGGTCGTAACAAGTCCGTTATATCCCGTCACCTCCGCAATATTTTCAAAAGCGGTGAACTCGACCGGGAGGCAACTGTTGCAAAAAATGCAACAGTTCAAAAGGAAGGGAAGCGTACCG
>NZ_JBPLBA010000065.1:0-6080 GCF_054039375.1 Desulfomarina sp.
TATTTAGCCCGATTTTCCCACGTTAGGTGTTGATAACTCTGTTGATAACATGGTTAAAACACTGTGGATAAATTTTCTCAGCGAATGATTTTAACGTTGACAGACTACCTCAGAAGTCTGTGAGTAATTATGTTACTCCGGTAATTTGAAGAGGTTATCGGCAAAGTCATCAACTGCTGTTTTCTCCTGTTCAACCCATCTGTAAAACTTTTCGACAATTTCCCTGCCGCAGAATCGTGCGCCATGCTGGGGCACAATCATTTCCACATCCAGTTTCCGCACCATCTCTACCCATTTCCGACAGAGAAGAGTACTGGGAATGTATCGATTATGAAATCCCGACATGGATGCAATATGGTTTTCAAATTCTTCGCCCGTTGAAATCTGTTCCAGCTCGGGGTTGATTGATGCGCCAAGATCGCTGGTGAAGAGGATTTTTGCAGTTTCATCATAGAGGTGGAAATTACCGGGAGAGTGCATGAAATGTCCCGGAACCGCCATGAGTCTGCTGTTCCCCAGTTGAAAACGCATTCCCGAATCGTCAATGGTCGTCACTCTTTTTTCCGACAGTCCTCTGACACAGAAGGCTGGAATAAAACGGGCCCAGAGGGAAGAAATCATGATCTGTGCCTTGCAGATCGGCAGCCAGAGGTTCAGGCCGGAACCTATGTCGGGGTCCTGGTGGGAGAGAAATATATAATCGAGACAGCCGGCTGGGATAAAATGAGCAATTGCTCCAAGCAGGTCACGGTAAACCCGATACCCCCCGCAATCCAGGAGCAGCCCCCTCTTGTTGTCCAGGATGAGAAACTGGTTCGATTGAATTTCTCCTGAATCAGTAAGGTCGTGAAATTTAATGCATTTATGATTTCCGTCATCAAACAGTACTATTGACATGGCCGCCTCATGAGAAGTTAAGAAATTAAAGAACTAATATAAATAACTTTACTCATCACTGCAGGACCATTCAAGAAAAATAGTAATTACTCACAGGTGTCATAAATTTTTACAGCCTTTTTTGTCCGCTGTAGCACAACTCCTGTGCGGCGGGCAAAAAAGACCGTGAAAAGGTGGACTGCCTGTGAGTAATACCTTTTACCTGTTACAGGCCGTAGTCTTTACCGTATTGTTCAACAACAAAGTCTATATCCTTGTCACCTCTGCCCGAGAGATTGACGAGAATGGTCTGGTCCGGGCTCAGATCCCTGGCCAGTTTCTCGGCAAAAGCCATGGCATGGGCACTTTCGATGGCAGGGATAATTCCTTCCGTGCGGGACAGCTGGAAAAGGGCGTCAATCGCTTCCTTGTCGCTGGCGGTTACATATTGCACTCGACCGATATCCTTCAGCAGGCTGTGTTGAGGTCCGACACCAGGGTAGTCCAGACCTGACGCAACGGAGTAGACAGGCAGGGGCTCACCGTTTTCGTCCTGGAGGAGATAGGATTTGAATCCATGGAGGACGCCGGGTGTTCCTTTTGTCAGGGTTGCGGCGTGGTCTCCATCATCAAAACCTCTGCCCGACGGTTCCACACCAAAAATTGAAATATCTTCATCTTCTAGAAATGCACTGAACAGGCCGATGGCGTTTGAGCCGCCACCAACGCAGGCAACGAGGTTGTCCGGCAGCTTGCCGTAGCGTTCCTGAAACTGTTTCTTTGCTTCACGGCCCACAACTGACTGGAAATCACGGACCATCATGGGGAATGGATGGGGGCCGACAACAGAACCGATGGCGTAGAGCTGGTTGACGGGGTCTTCAAGATAGGCTTCGAAGGCTACATCCACCGCGTCTTTGAGCGTTCTGGTGCCACGGTCAACGGGAATGACGTTGGCGCCGAGGATCTTCATTCTGATGACATTCGGGTGCTCTTTGACGATATCGATTTCGCCCATGTAAATATCGCATTCAAGGCCGACAAGAACAGCAGCGGTAGCCAGGGCCACACCATGCTGCCCAGCTCCGGTTTCCGCTATGATTTTTTTCTTGCCCATTTTCTTGCAGAGAAGAGCCTCTCCCAGGCAGTGATTGATTTTGTGGGCTCCGGTATGGTTGAGGTCTTCGCGTTTAAGGAAAATTTTACCTCCACCGATTTTTTCCGAGAGGTTTTTCAGGTAAAAGATGGGGCTGGGTCTGCCCACGTAGTCTTGATAGAGGGTATTGAGTTCCTCATGAAAATCCGGGTCTTTGGAAATTTCGCTATAGGCCGTTGTAATCTCATCAAGTATTGATTCCAGTACCGGCGGGATAAAACTGCCGCCATATTCACCGAAATAGCCCTTTTCATCCGGCATTGCCATTTTTTTAATATCGTTACCCATCTCTTTTTTCCTTTTTCGAATAATATTTGTCGAGAAGTTTCAAAGTAACCGAGTTCTTTTTTTTCAGTATCTTTGATCCCCTTGTTATTTTGCAGAGACTGATTTTGTGTCGCGCTGCTATGGCTCTCTGGGGTTCTCCTTCGTGCAGTTCCTTGAGGAGCTGCCACCTGAGAGAAAGAGCTTCCACCTCCTTTGGTGTGAGGAGTTCGGTCCACAACTGCTCCATGTCATCCACATCTTTCAGCTCTGCCACTATCTGCATCAGTTCTTTCCTGGCGTCCATAATCCCCTTTGGTTTCTATTGATAGAAACATATAAAATATGATCGAGAAAATTACAACTGAATTAATTTATATTTTCAGATTATCAATGAATTTGTAACTGGTCACGGCCACAACAACTTCAGGAACCTTTCCTGCTTTATTGTTTCTTCTTTTTTTTCAATAACCAGTCGATCAGATCCATAGGGTTTGGCTGGGTGTCCGATGTCGCTTTTTCCTTGGGATCTAACGGTGTTTCATGGGCCGTGCGATGTTTGTCTGGCCGTTCCGGAAGAGAGGAATGAGGAGCAAAAACAGGTTTTCGGCGGGGAAAAGTTGTTTTACCAGGACGTGTAGCCGGTATTTTTTCAGGAGGAGTTATGGCAGATTTTTCGATTTGATCCTTTTTCTTTTCGACGTTTTCTTTATGTTTACGGACAATATCCAATTTGGTGTCTGAGCGAGGAACTGGAATTTTACTCAACTCCACACTGGCTGTTTGTCCGGGCTTGTTTTTTTCCAGCCATTTTCCCTGGTGCTGCCGGCAGGAAAAGTTGAAGTTGTTGCCATGTCCAAAGGTTTTTTTTCAGGACGGTATTCTGATGGATATCCTACTGCATCAAAATTATTGTCCTGACGATCAGGAGCAGGAGCTGGCAATGGATAGATGGTATTGACAGGGGGAAGTATTTCAGTGTCGCTCAACCGGGTTGATGAGTTATCGACAAACTCCGGATTGGTTTGATAGTACAGATAACATCCACCGGCCAGCAGGGACAGTGCCAATGCAACAATACAGAGTTTGATAAAAAAATGTCCGGTTTTCTGACTCTTATCCGCTGTATCGGCCCGGTGTGCTGGTCTTTGTGGTTCTATTTCATTGCTTTGTTTTTCTGAAAAATGAAATTTCTCTATTGTCTGCTGAATTGCCGCCCCATCGATTATCACCTTTTGTTCACTGCACCCGAAATACAGGGCCAGGTCACAGAGAGCATTGATCATGCCGGGATAGCCTCTGGAGCATCTGTAAATTGCCGAAATAGCGTCCCTGGTGAAAATCTCTCTGGTTGCACCGGCAATATGCAGGCGGTGTCTCAGGTATTGGGTCGTCTTATCCAGTGAAAGTGGAACAAAATGGTATCGGTTCCGAACAGACTCTTCTATTGCTGAATTTGCTGTTTGACCAACCAGGCAGATACTCACCCCGAACGGGCTACTGCTCTGCATTTCTGCAAGTTGTAATATTTCGGTGGTTAATTCCGGGGAAATAAGTTGAATTTCATCCAGAACCAATAACGTTTGGGAGTTTTTTGCAGCCCGTTCAGTGAAGAATTTTATTATTTCATGGCGACTATCCGTCCGGGGAGGCAGTTGAAAGGCATACATCACCTGGTGGTAAAAGTCCTCGACAGTGAAATCAGTATTTGAAATAACCGCGCTCAATATATTCTGAGCCTGGGATTTTACAAGAGCGTGGACTACATAGCTTTTTCCTGTCCCGGTATCTCCAGTAATGAGACCTGTCTTGCCGGGATTCATCAGGCAGTAGTTGATAATATCCCGGGAGCAGGTGTAATTTCTTCCTTCCCACAGAGATGCAGGATCGTTGCAGATCTGAAAAGGGGCTCTGTTGAGATGATAGAATTCAAGATACATGGAAAATGATAATAATCCCTGGATGTTGTTTCTTTTTTTGCTTAATTTCCATTTTCCTTGACTTCGAACGAAAATTCAAATTTTTCTGGTAGCACAGATAACGGGTAAAAAGAACAACTATGGACAGGCACCAGTAGCGGCATTGGGTGACAACTCTATGGTTTTTATGCTTCTGAACTGTAATTACTCCTGAAGAACTCCTTTGATCGCTTGAAGAATCGGGTTTACCTCATCAGGTTCTCTTGAAGCAGGGGCCATATGTGTAAGCCTGTTTTTCACACAGTCATATTGCTGCCAGCCTTTCAACGGGTAATTGAGATCAACTGCAAGCCATTTGGGGTGACCGTGTTGTTTCAGCCAATCAATGTTTTCATAGAGCAATTGACCTATTCGGCCAACATTTTGGCAGTTGGTATAGCGGAAATTGAACGAGATCAGGACTGCCTTAACTGCAACAGTGGGAACATCTTCCTGCTGCCAGGGATATGTTTCAGCAGGGATCGTTGTTTGAGGATAGAAGCTGGTAATCGCCTTGTCCTTTATCGTCAGCAGGGACAGGTTGTCTTCATCTGTTATTTCGCTGCTGAGAAGTTTTACCGGATAGCCTGCCACATAGAACATGGCATCAATACTGCCTTCTTTCAAGGCATGAAGTGCATCATTCGTCCCGATTGTTACTTTTTCTGATGGCTGAACTCCAGATATTTCAAAGAGAAGCTGTGCGGTCAGGTAGGTTCCGCTCCCTTCTTTGCCAATCGCAACTTTCTTCCCCTGGAGATCCGGGAAGCCATGAAGAACATTCTGGCCGATAAGGTGGATTTCTTCATTATACAGCGGAAATACCATTTTGATTTTTTGAGCTATTTTTTTTAGAACCGGATCTGTCTGTACTCTGGAAACAAAGGCGAGAACATCAGCCTGGACAATGCCCAACTGGGTATTGGGCCGTTTATAGACAGCATAGATATTTTCTACGGATCCATTTGACGCTGAAACATTCAAGGATATACCATTTTGCTCCAGCAGTGAGGCCAGGTTCAGGCCGAACTGGTAATATGTACCCTTAGTGCTCCCCGTCACAATCCCCATGGAGGCCGCAAAAAGTTGTGTTACAGGAATGAAGAAAAATAAAAAAAGAAAGAAACCAGCCTGCAGTGCCCGTATCAATGTGACCTCCTGTTTGTTTTATGGTCACCTTGAAAAATTGCCTTTTCGCCCTGTCCCCGTTTCACAGAGAAATGGAAAATAATTGCATATAACTCAATGCTGTCAACTCAGTGTCTGTCCAGAAATGAGGATTTTTGTTCGAGATCAAGGCGCACGGGAAATTTTACCGCAGGCATATAAATGATATTCCTGGGGTAAAATTTTTCGGGCAACGCAGATATCGGGCAAAAAGACCAACTATGGGCAGGCACGAGTTAACGGCATCGACATATAACTGATATGATGCGTTTTTAAACTTTTCAAGGCATACCTTGTGAGTGTTCAACAATTTTCCGACAGAAACATGATGTGAGGACAGATCAAATTTCTGAAAGCAAAATCAGCTCCAATTGTATGATGGGAAAGACAGTACTGAATAAAAAGGGATAAGTCAACCTGCTAAAGCAGGCATATTCCCAATCCGGCTGTGGGTCACCCTGGGGTTCACTGGCAATGAGCGTTCTACCTGGGTGTTGCCGGGTCAAATTTTAAAATAACCTGATTACGTATGAAACTAAAGTTTAGAGTTTCACATTTATTTCCATCATTACGATGGAGGTGGATTTTTCTCCACTATATTGCTCTTTGACATCATATATTCTTGTTTTCCAGGGCAAAAGCCTCTATTCGGCTCTGAT
>NZ_JBPLBA010000066.1:0-5471 GCF_054039375.1 Desulfomarina sp.
AATGGCAAATGGATAAACAGGATTCACCTTCTCAAGGGGGGAGTTATGGCAGCAAAACCGATAAAATTATTGAATGTTGAGGATCTTACCATCTGTGAAACTACCGCCGAAATGATAACGAAGGCGAGGGCGGATGGTGTTGAGCTGTTTTTTGACAGGGCTACTGCGATAAAACCCTGTCCGATTGGTGAACAATCGGCATGCTGTAAACATTGTTCCATGGGGCCATGTCGAATGAACACGAAAAGTCCTTATGACAGGGTCGGGGTTTGCGGGGCTATCATTGATACGATTGTTGCCAGAAATTTTGGCAGAATGGTGGCAGCCGGAACTGCCGCCCATACAGATCATGGAATGGCAATGCTTGAATTGTTCAGGGATGTGATAAATGGAAAGGTAAAGGATTTTTCGATCAAAGATCCCTTGAAACTGTTTGAAATAGCAGAATCATTAGACATTGTAACCGAAGGCAGGGAATTAAAGGATGTCGCTCTGGATCTGTACAGGGAGCTTGAAAGGACATATGTGCAGGTGGAGGGTGAACTTCCCATGATGAAGCGTGTCCCTGAAAAAACTCTAGAGCTGTGGAGAAAGGCAGGAATAGTACCCAGAGGTGCAATGCGTGAAATCATGGAAATGATGCATCGTACTGCCATGGGAGTAGATCAGGATTATGAAAACATAATAGTGCAGATTTCCAGAACTGCTCTTGTGGATGGATGGGGTGGGTCTATGGTTTCAACGGACATTTCAGATATTCTGTTTGGGACTCCTGCACCGCTTGAAATTGAAATTGATATGGGAGTGCTGAAAAAGGATAAGGTAAACATTATTGTTCATGGTCACGAACCGATTCTTCTGGAAGCAATGCTGCTTTCTGCAGCTGACCCGGAAATCAAGGAAATGGCAAAGGATGCCGGTGCGAAGGGAATTAATCTTGTCGGAATGTGTTGTTCAGGACTTGACGTCATGTCCCGCCATGGTCTGCCGCATGCTGGAAATTTTTCCAGTACTGAAGCGGTTCTGGTAACAGGTGCCATAGATGCCATGACTGTCGATATCCAATGTATCAAACAGGATCTCAAAAGAGTTGCCGATTTTTATGATACCCCGTTTATTACAACAAACTACAGGGCAAAAATCGAAGGAGCTCTTCATATTCCCCTGGATGAACAGAATCCTCTGGTCTGTACGGATGAAATCATCATAAAAGCTATTGCCAGGTTTCAGACAAGAAAGAAGCCCATTCAGATTCCAGCAAAGAAAACTACAGGTGTACACGGTTTTTCCTATGAGTATATTAATTATATGCTGGGAGGTTCATTCAGGGGCAGTTACACTCCTCTGAATGAGAACATTATCAATGGCAGGATTCGTGGTGTTGCCGGAGTAGTGGGATGCACCAATCCCAGATCAAAACACGATTACTCCCATGTGGAACTTGTGAAGGAGCTGATTAAAAATGATGTTCTGGTACTGCAGACAGGCTGTTCACAGATGGCTCTGGCCAAAGCGGGCCTGACAGGGCCGGATGCGGCTGCACTTGCGGGAGACGGTTTGGCGGAAGTATGCGAAACCGTAGGCATGCCACCGGTTCTTGGTCTGGGGGCCTGTGTGGATAACAGCAGAATACTTATTGCCGCTTCTGAAATGGTAAAAACCGGGGGGCTGGGAGAGAGCCTTGCAGATCTGCCTGCAGCAGGATGTGCTCCTGAGTGGATGAGTGAAAAGGCGATAGCAATCGGCCATTATTTTGTCGCCTCTGGTATTTATGTAGTTTTTGGACATACCCTGCCGGTGACAGGAGGAACCCGTTTTGAAAAACTCCTTTTTGAAGGACTTGAAGATCTTGGTTTTGGTAAATGGGCCGTAGCCGATGATCCGCTGGAAATGGCCAGGCTGATGATTGCTCATATAGATAAAAAACGCAGCCAGCTCGGGATTGATAAGGGGCGTGAACGGGTTCTGACTGATATGGCTGATCGAAGAAGTCTTGATTTGACTGCGTGATGGCGCTTTTGGTGGGAAAATCCATCGGCAGGCTTGAAAAATGTGTTTCAATCCCTACATTCTGATGATAAGGATTCCTATCAGTAAGGACATTCGGTTTTCAAGGAGGATGTCCTTACAACTATTTGATTGGAGTAATGAGAATGATCCTTTTTAATGGAAGGTACAGCTGGGACGGCACCAAGAAAACTGACAGGGAGCCTATTACCTGGTATCCTGGAGCTTATGACTTGAAGATTGTTGACAGAACCGGTGAAGGAGATGGAGATGAAGTTTCTCACCTGAAGCCTTATATCTGCATTTATGCAGGCACTGGAGAAGGGCAGTCCATCTCTGATAATCCTGAAAAATTTGTAAAACAGATCTGTTATGATTTTTCACTGCCCATGGAAAAAGTTTTATGGGTTGAGGATCTGGCTACCGAAAATGACAGGTACGTGGTAATTTCTTTCGAAGAGCGTGGTCGAATGGGAGACAGGGTTTTTTACAATGTAGAGAAAAGAAAACCTTTTCCCGGTGAGATGAGACTGTTGTTGAGGGAATTGTCACAATTTAAAGAAACGGTCTGAAGAAAACAGTACGATGAGTGATACCGAAAAAATCAGAAAAAGACTCGCTGAACTGGAAAAAGAGATCGAGGAAACGAAAAAACGTTTGCCGGCCCATTCGGTAAAACCGCCGGTCATGATGGATCTGCTCGCTCTTGAAGATGAACGGGATGAATTGCTCACTTCCCTTCAGGGCATCGCGGGCGAACGTTTGCGGGTTCAGGTAAAATAAACTAATATGAAACTGTCACCTGTCTTTGCAGAGACATGTCATCATTATATTGAGATGATAGGGCAAATTGATTTCCTGTTAAAAGCCGATGCCCTGGGAGTTGAAAAAGCAGGAAACGGTCTTCTTGTTCCGCTCTATAATACCACTTACCTCGTTTCGGCTGGAGGGGTGGAGTCTGAAAAGGGCGGGGAGATAACTCCGGCGGTTCAGGTGATGCTCTGCAAGTATATTCTTACCTATTCACCTGACAGTCCCCCTGTGGAAGATAGACTTGTGACCTATAGGGAGTTCAGGGATGCCGGTCCCCTCATTTCATATTTCACTTCCAACACCAACAAGACACTTGAATCGGCCTTTTCAGGAAACTTGCAGCTCCTGCAGAAAAAGGCTGAAGCAATTGGTGGGGAAGTTCAGATTTCAGAGACATATGATCTTTCTTTAAGATTTTTTGCTTTTCCCAGAATACCGGTTATTATAAACTTTAATGACAGGGATGATATTTTTCCTGCCCAGAGTTCTATTCTTTACCGGTCAACGGCCGTCCGTTACCTTGACATGGAGTGTCTTGCGATGACGGGAACACTGCTGGCAGGTAAATTGATTTCCTGATTACCCATGAAACTCAGCTAGATTGGAGAACAACTATGACGGATCAACATTGCCCTGGATTTGAAAGTAATAAAACATTGAGTGAGATTACTCTGAAATGTCCGGAATGCAACAAGAAGTGGGAAATTTTTTCTGATGAGGCAGAAAAACCTGCCAAATGTCCTTCGTGTGGTGCTTCTGTTGATCCTAAAACGGCGGCTGTATAGAAAGAGTAATACAAACAAGTTGAAAGTTGATTTGATGAGCCCGGTCGGTCAGCCCGGTCCGGCAGATGCTCCGGCGAATGCTTTGCCGGAGCATTAAGTCTGTTATAGTTTCCGCCCTGCGATGATTCTTTTTTCCGTGATGATAAGATCCAGCAGTTCGTCATGGGGTTGCAGAGGTGCTTTCTCAACAATCTGCAGCTCGAAGGCGAGTCCGACTCTCAGGCTTTTCGGGATTGCTGAGACAAATCTGTCGTAAAATCCTCCTCCGTAACCGAATCTTCCTCCCCGTTCATCAAAGACGGAACCGGGAAGAATGATAACTTCAATTTCTGCTGGATTGACCTTGTTTGTCCGGCATAATGGTTCCGGTGGCTCAGGGATGTCGCAATAGCCGGGGACAAGATCTTCTTCCAGGTTTTTGATACGGATGGCATCTAGCCGCTTTTCTTCTGTTCTGGTGATGGGAACTGTAACGGTTTTTCCCGCCGCAAGAAGATCATTGATCAGTTCACTGGTTGCCACCTCACTGCGAAAGCTCACATAAACAAAAAACGTGTTTCTGGACATGATCCGTTCATTGTTCAACACCGTTTTCCTTATTGCGTCACTTTTTTTCAGGAGTTCTTTCTTCGGGAGATTGTTTCGGGTTGCAAGAATGGTTTTGCGGAGTTGTGATGGGTCAGTCATTGGAACCTCCTGTGAATGAATAAAAAGTTTGTTTTACAGTCGCTGAATAATATAGAGATAAGTCGGTAATCTGCTCAAGGTTTTCAGCCTGTTGAAGGCAAAAAGATGTTTTCTGGCCGGACTGTCAAATTTCAGGGGAGAGAGATAGATCGCCCCTTTTGGCTTAACATGTTTCTGGCTGTCACGGATAAGCTCAAGCATGCTGGTATAATGATTTTCCGGCAGATTTTCATCAAAAATGAAATTGGTCGTGATTTCAAGGTGTAAAAAGCGTTCGTTGATATCCTGGATAAGGTGAAAAGCCTCTCTGACCTGTTTTGCCTGGAGGGGTTTGCCGATCCGATCCAGGGTTTCCTGGTCGCATGATTCTAACCCGATATTGATATATTTCATTCCTGGGAGTCTGTCCAGTTTCCTGAGATCGGATTCCGTACAGTTTTGCAGGGATGTAACAGAGCCAAAGAGAAAAACGGAGGTTTCTTTAATATAAGAATCGCCAAAATGAAATGTCTCGTATGCTTTCTTGATCGAACGGCGAAGCAGCGGTGGACTGGTTTGCAGACCATCATGTTCGCCCAGAAAAAGAGCATTGTAGTTTTTAATATTTATGCCATACAATTTTCTTAGCCGCATCAGTTGAGTATTTATACTCTCTTCCGATTCTTCTGTGAAAGGGATATTGTTTTTTATTTTACAGAATCGGCATTTGTAGAGACATCCCCTGGAGATTGCGAGGGGAACCAGGTTATAGTCGACATGTCTTGCGTCGGGGGGCAGAACACTGATCCTGTTTCCGATGATGGAAAAAAACTGAGATGCTTTTTCTGCCAGCACTTCGGGGCTGTTTGCGACAGCCAGTTGAAAAAATTTATCGATTTCTTCAGGACAACCTCTTATGTTTTCATAGGTTTGTACCAGCATCTCATGCCAGTGACCGACAAGATGACTAACCTCTTTTCTCGCAAAAGGCCTGCCCCCTAGAAGGTTGTTGGTGGGGTACTGCAGGTTGGGTAGATAGTATTCCCCCGTTGCCTCGAATACTCCTGTATATCCGCCGGTTGAGTAGTAGACCCAGTCATTGCCGTCTGTTCTTTTCAACCACTCGTGGGGATGCACCCAGTCCCTGCTTTTCAGGCGGGCACGAATGATTTCTCCATTCAGGTTAAAATGGAAAACAAA
>NZ_JBPLBA010000067.1:0-3133 GCF_054039375.1 Desulfomarina sp.
CAGTGACAATAAATACAGCGAGAACAGGAAACTCACCACCAATGGCGGCGCACCCGTCGCCGATAACCAGAATGTAATGACCGCGGGCCCCCGTGGCCCCCAGCTGCTGCAGGATGTCTGGTTCCTGGAGAAACTGGCTCATTTTGACAGGGAAGTGATCCCGGAGAGAAGAATGCATGCGAAGGGATCGGGGGCGTACGGTGTTTTCACCGTCACCCATGATATTACCCGGTATACCAGGGCCGCGATTTTTTCTGAAATAGGCAAAAAGACAGAACTGTTTGCCCGTTTTTCCACCGTTGCAGGAGAGCGGGGAGCGGCAGACGCGGAACGTGACATCAGGGGATTCGCCCTGAAATTTTATACGGAAGAAGGCAACTGGGACCTGGTGGGCAACAATACGCCGGTATTCTTCCTGCGGGACCCGTTAAAATTCCCTGACCTGAATCACGCGGTCAAAAGAGATCCCCGAACCAATATGCGCAGCGCGAAAAACAACTGGGATTTCTGGACCCTTCTGCCGGAGGCCCTGCACCAGATCACCATCACCATGAGCGACAGGGGCATCCCTTGTTCCTATCGCCATATGCACGGTTTCGGCAGTCATACCTTCAGTTTTATAAACGATAAAAAAGAACGTTTCTGGGTAAAGTTTCATTTTGTCAGTCAGCAGGGTATCAAAAACCTCACCGATGAAGAGGCTGAAGCACTGATCGGCCGGGACAGGGAAAGCCATCAGAAGGATCTCTATGACAATATCGAAAAGGGTAATTTCCCGAAATGGAAGCTCTTCGTGCAGATCATGCCGGAAAAAGAGGCCGCCACCTGCCCCTATAACCCGTTTGACCTGACCAAGGTCTGGCTGAAGAAAGATTATCCGTTGACAGAGGTTGGGGTACTGGAATTAAACCGAAATCCGGAGAATTATTTTGCCGAGGTGGAGCAATCCGCGTTCAATCCCGCCAACGTGGTTCCGGGAATCGGTTTTTCCCCGGACAAGATGCTCCAGGGCCGCCTCTTTTCCTATGGTGACGCCCAGCGATACCGGTTGGGTGTCAATCATCACCTGATTCCGGTGAATGCGCCCCGCTGCCCCTTTCACAGTTACCACCGTGACGGCACCATGCGGGTAGACGGTAACCACGGGAGCAGACCCGGATATGAACCAAACAGTCATGACGAGTGGCAGGAGCAACCGGATTTCGCGGAACCTCCCCTTGACCTGGATGGCGCTGCGGGCCACTGGAATCACAGGGCCGATGATGATTATTTCACCCAGCCGGGCCTGCTTTTCAGACTGATGAGTCCAGAGCAGCAGCAGGTTCTCTTTGAAAACACCGCCCGCGCCATGGGGGATATTCCGGAATCAATCAAGATCAGGCATATAAAAAACTGTCTGCGGGCGGATCCGGCCTATGGCCAGGGTGTTGCTGATGCCCTGTCTATTTCCCTGGAAAATGTTGATATCGGTTAGGCTGACGGAACCACTGAGGTGCCCTGGCTCACAGGGCACCTGTAACCTTCTTATACCACCAGTTCTGCAGACGCCGATTGAACCGGCCTGAGGTATCTTCATCAAAGGCCGTATGCTCCCGCAGCAGTACTTTTTTTTCGCCATGAATAAAACTCCTGAGCCTGGAAAGCATTTTCTTCCTGGCCTCTTCCTCCGTAATTCCGCAATACTCCATTTTTTTCATTTCGCGCTCAGCTCTTCCTGCCAGCCTGGCGGCACCACGGGCCATCAGGGCAAAATGGATCTGTTCATGTTGAAGCACATAGGCGAAATGTTTGCGTTCCAGTTGCGGATTCCACCAGGAATCTTCAGGAAACATGACAGCATCAAACCGCAGAAAAAGAATCTCACCGCAATACTGCCGGCCACTGCTGTTTTCCGCAGGATAGATTCTGAACTGTGAGTTGACCGACGAACGGATGGAAAGGGTCGCGTGGGCATTGATCCGGCCCTTTTCGTGCACCAGTCTGGCGGGGAGTTTTTTTGCCCTGAAATCAGCACGTGTCAGCTTCCGATACAAAATAAAGGGGCCGGATGAAAGCTCATCGGCCCCTGTACTGATATATGGTGTCGCGAAGTCAGGAAGCCGGGTGCACCCTGCGGTGAAACAACAAAACAGCAGCAGGACTGCAGAAATTCCCTTCATCCCTTCCCTCCGGTACTGCTTTTTTTTACCCGGTCAGTTACGCTGCATTAAAACTCGAACCTCACCCCGGCGGAAACCATATGCAGACTTATATCATCAAGTGCGAGAATAGTGGAATAGTCAATAAAAGCCTGAATTCCTCCCGGAAATACTGCCGACAGCCCGGTACCGAAATTAATGAAATCACGATCCGGATCATCCGTTGGAATAACAATCCTGTTCAACGAATCATAGGCGTTGTCAACAACTGCAAACCGGGCATTGATATTACGCGAGTCATTTTCATATTCATGTTCCCAGTCCACACGGACATAAGGAGTCAAAACGGCTCTTGAGGTGTTAACGGCCCGAACCAGATGCACGCCAAGATTTGTTGCCAGGGATTTAATATCCTGATCATCCACCTCAAGAACAAGGCCGAAACCGGGTTCGGTACTGCTGCCCCTGAGACTTTCAGTATAACCGTCAATTGATGAATCAAGATATTTCACCTGACCAAAAGGCGTAATACTGAATCCGCCATAACTGAGGGTATAACCTGTACCGAGACTGACGGTAAAATCATCGGCATCGGTGTTGCCATCAAACACATGGTTGACTGTTGTTGTTCCACCGGTTTTTGCTGCAACACTGTACCGCATATTTCTGACCGTGTCATAGTCGCTGGTCGCATAACCGGCAATAAAATCCAGGTAAAACTCTTTTAAATAATACGTTCCGTACAGGGAAACCCCGAAGGCGTCCTGCTCCACATCGCCCCTGCCATTGTCAATTGTGGAATCTGTAACCCCGTAACTGACGGCAACTCCCATCACCAGGGCTTCGTTTATCCGGTAATCAACACCCGAAACAAGGCTCCAGGAATCAAAATCAAAACCGGGTTCCCTGGAAGTCGCATCCTTATCCCCGGTACCATACGCGGCTGTCAGAAAAACTCCCCACTTCCCGTAGTCAATGACCTGACTGAATCCACC